>JAITFV010000202.1 GCA_031281115.1 Oscillospiraceae bacterium
CGCCGTGCCATCAGCACGGACAATCAGCTATGCAGTCAAGTCAAGCCGCCTTTGGCGGTTCGCGGCGTATACGCCGCGGGTTAAAAACGCTTTAGCGTTTTTAACTTAACTGGCTATAATCCTACCCGTCCCATGCCGTTAATGATTCTGTCGAGCATATCGTCCAACGCAGTCATCATTCTTGCCGCTGCGTTGTACCATTTTTGGTAGATTAACATATTAATACCTTCTTCGTCGGTGGATACGCCCATAATCGCGTCCCTGCTGTCAAGTAAGTTATTCGTTGTGACCGACAGGGTGTCGATTTGCTCATCTATGAAGTTCAGCCCCTGCCCTAAACGGTTTGAAAGAAACGAAACATAGTCGAACATTGTCCCGTGAAAGTCAAGCGCTCTGCCGAATCTTACTTCTTCAGTGTCAAGAGCGAGCATTAATTTATGCGCGTTGTGACCGTCTAAGTTGGTAGAAAAAGCCCAGCCGCCGCTGAAAACGTCTTCCCTGTTCATAGTTATAAAATTCTCGTCTGCGTGAGAGGCGCTGTATATGGCATCTTCGTCAACTGCTCTTATGTGTATAGTTCCGTTTTCAACAGTAACAGTAAAGGCGCCGGGGAATGCGGCTTCGAGCTGTGTTTCCAAGTCTGCTGCCGTCCCGTCGAAGCTGATGCTCTCAGCAACTCCGCTGAGAGTTACATTAAGGTCAATGGGAATGGTCATGCCGGTAACGTCTGCGGAGAAACTGACGCTTGTAATCCTGCTTCCGAGAAGTTCGTTGTACACGAGACCTATTAAAGTGGGGTCGTCCCAAAACTCGTTGGAAACCTTTATGGTCGAAGCGGTAATCGGACCGCGGTAAACTATATTTCCGTCAACATCATATTCATCAAGCGTTGAGCCGAACATCGCTCTGTGCTGCGAATCAAGCAGCTCTGTCATACCGTTCGTTCTGTTCAAGAGTTCCGCGAAAGACTCTGCGAATGCGTCAATTGCCGAGATGTAGTAAGGAATTCCGTGGAAAGAGCTTTGAAAGTGATTTGCATAGGGTCCGTTGCCGTTTACGAGGTCTATATAAGCCCTGAGTTCGCCTGTCCTGATATTGAGCTCCTGACCGTTTGATACGTGTATTACCGCCGCGTTGAAATCATTAAAGTCTTTCATGACTAAAAACTCAAACTTGCTGCCATCTATCACGAGTGCATCGCCCAAGGAAACACTTACGCTGCCGTCTACATTTTCGTCAACTTTAACGTTTATGTAGGTTGAAAGCTCATCGATGAGCAGATTTCTCTCGTCCATAAGTTCTAAAGGACCGTAAGGAGAAACACCTCTGCCGGCATCAATTGCGCCGAATTCGGTCGATTTATATTCTTTTACAATTGCTTCATTGAGATGAACAATTTTTTGTATAATCGTATTGACATAATTGACCGTTTCCCTCAGTTCAAAAACGTTATCTTCCAACATTCTGTTTAAATCTGTCGAATACAGATTTAACATTGTTACGATGTCGTACGCGCTTTCCTTAACTAAGCCTGCAAACTCATTACTATCCGGTGAGTTGGTTGCAAATTTCATTAAAGCATCTTTGAACTGAGAAAGTTTCCCTTCCATGCCCACATTTTCAAAGTTATCGAGGGTAGTCTGTATTTCCTCAAGAATAGGGGCTTTTCTTTCGTTTTCGGCAAGTCGGCTGTTCATTTCGCGGAAGCGCTTGTCAAGGTAGAAGTTTCTGATTTGCGCTACGCCGAACGCGCTCGCGCCCTGTCCGGCTAAAGACAAGCGGGATTGCTTCGTCTGCCAGCTTTTATACGAACTGATAAACATTGCGTTAACGTCGATTCTCTGCCGCGAAAATCCGGGCGTCATTACGTTCGCCATGTTATTTGTAGATATATCAAGCGCTTTCTGCGATAACTGGATTGTGCGTTTGGACATTTCAAGTCCTGCAAATGATGACCTCATACTTCTCTTAGTCCTTTCATAGGTAATTCTTTTTCTTCGTTTCGTTTTCCCCGGCTCTGGTAGATTAAACCGTTCACTAACTCAAGTTCCATCTAATTGTGCATTGTCTATACCGAGCCTATTATATTTCCGTCGTCGCTGCTCATTTTCTTTATTTTCGAGCCGGTGTTCGTGTAAGTGTCGCTCCCCGCAATCAGGCTGTCTTTTAATATATCTGCCTGTGCTTCGAGTTTTCGCCTTGCGAGCTCCAAAACTTCCTGATTAGTTTCTTTTATATAATTAACCGCCTCGCTTATTGAATCTGCGGCGATTTTCATTCTGCCTTTAACCTCCTCGGGGCATTCTTCAATGAGCCTTTTAGTGTTGAAACCGTCAATTCCGTGTTCTTCAAAAATTAATTTCCGTTTAGCTTCCAGCGAGTTCCCGCGCATTACAAATGTCTGTTCTTTATTCAGCGAGTCTAAAAGCCAAACAATGTCGTCTCCCGCTACCTTTTCCTGTTTTTCGCCTATGAAGGCACGGAGTTCATTAAAATGTTCGCTGTATTTTTCCAAGAATTCAAGTATTTCTATTGCCGCGTTGTATTCCATAAAAACATTCCTTTCAAAGACAGAAACGCATAGCGTGTCTGTTATTGCTCCCCAAATTACGCTAAAATCGAATCAGCGAGCTGCCCGGACGTTACCGGTGTACCGCCGCCTTCATAAGCTTCTTGAAGCTGCTCAATACGCGCTGCTCCGGCATCAGCCGCTACTGCTGCGGTTATGTCGCTCTTCGCCGCTTCTGCTGCGCGACCGAAATCGAACTCGACTTTATCAAAGTTATCCCCTGCTTTTCCCGATATTTCGCCGGGTTTATCCTTGCCTTTATTGAGCTGGGTGCCGCTTACGCCTTTGTAAGCGTTTATCATCCTGCTGTTTAAATTTTTAATTTCCATGAAACTGCCCTCCGTACTTATTTAACCTTGCCGAATAAAAATTAAAATCCAAGCTTCATTTTTGCTCTGTATATTATATCGCACAAAGAGACAAAAACTTTAGCTTGAATTTGTTTGTTTTATGAAATTTATGTGTTTTTTGCGTGATAAAT
>JAITFV010000206.1 GCA_031281115.1 Oscillospiraceae bacterium
CGCCGTGCCATCAGCACGGACAATCAGCTATGCAGTCAAGTCAAGCCGCCTTTGGCGGTTCGCGGCGTATACGCCGCGGGTTAAAAACGCTTTAGCGTTTTTAACTTAACCGGCTATAATATATTCGTTGATGAAGAAAGGGCTTAATGAAAATATGAACAAAGAAGAATTAAATGCAAACTATAAACTTTGGTGTGAAAACGCCAAAACCGACCCCGACTTAATTAAGGAACTGCAAGAAATTAAAGGCGATGATGAAGCTATTCTTGATAGGTTCTACCGTGAGCTTGAATTCGGGACGGCAGGGCTTCGCGGCGTTATCGGTGCGGGCCCTAACCGCATGAACTACTACACAGTCAGAAAAGCTACGCAAGGGCTTGCAGGTTACGTTAAGGCGCAGAATCTTAATGCAAGTGTCGCAATCGCTTACGACAGCAGGATTAAATCCGATTATTTCTCCCGTACAGCTGCGGAAGTCCTCGCGGGTAACGGCATAAAGGTGCATATGTACAGGGAACTTATGCCTACTCCGATGCTGAGCTTCGCGGTGCGGTATTTGAAGTGTGATGCAGGTATTAACGTCACCGCCAGCCACAACCCCGCTAAATTCAACGGTTACAAAGCTTACGGCGCAGACGGCTGTCAGATTGGTGAAGATGTCGCCGATGCAGTGCTTGCAATCAGCGCAAAATTAGATATATTTAACGATATAAAATCATTAGAATTCGGTAAAGCTCTCGAACAAGGATTGATTCAATACATCGACGACAGTGTAAGCGAAGCGTATTACGATGAAGTTAAAAAACAGGCGATTCACCCCGAATCCGGACGTGAAGCGGGGCTTAAAGTTGTATTTACGCCGCTCAACGGCGCAGGGAATAAACCTGTTCGCCGAATTTTAAACGATATGGGAATTACGGATATTACTGTCGTTCCCGAGCAGGAGATGCCGGATGGCAACTTCCCGACCTGCCCGTATCCGAACCCCGAGTTCAGAGAAGCGCTTGAACTCGGGCTTGAGCTCTGCAAAAAGGTGAAACCCGACTTACTGCTCGCTACCGACCCGGACTGCGACCGCGTGGGTATTGCGGTTCCTGATGATGCCGGCGAAGAAAATTACGTATTATTTTCCGGTAACGAAGTAGGCGTCATGCTGCTTGAATATATTGCGCGCGAACGTATTGCAACCGGCACAATGCCTGCGAAACCGATTGCGGTAAAATCAATTGTAACTACAACCTTAACCGAGGAAGTCGGCAGGGAATACGGCGTTGAAATAATCGCTACGCTGACAGGCTTCAAGAATATCTGCGGCATTGTCGCAGAGCTCGAAAAAACCAATGAAGAAGCGCGTTTTGTTTACGGTTTTGAAGAAAGTTACGGTTATGTTTCCGGCACATATGTGCGGGATAAAGATGCGGTTGTCGCGTCTATGCTTATTTGCGAAATGGCAGCGTTTTACCGCCGGGAAGGCATTTCTCTCATTCAGGCGCGCACGAATATGTACGAAAAATACGGTGTTTTCAATAATTCTGTCGATAATTTCGCCTTTGAAGGCGCAAGCGGCATGAAAAAAATGGGAAAAATAATGCAGGGGCTTCGCGATTGTAACAGCTACCCGCGTGAAATCGCAGGAATAAAAGTCATCGCGTTCAGCGACTTTGAGGCAAGTGAGAAGCTTGGACTTGCAAGCGGAACGAAAACCGCGATAAACTTGCCTAAAACTAACATGGTTATTTTCGACCTTGAAGACGGCGCATCGGTAATAGTGCGTCCGTCCGGAACCGAACCAAAAATTAAAGTTTACTACACAACAGTCGGAAAGACACAACAGGAAGCAGAAGCTATTCGTCAAAAATTATCCGGTCGAATGAAAGGCTTTTTCAAATAAGCTGCCGTGAACAGGCTCTGAGAAAGGAATGCAAAATGATAGAAATTATTGAAAATATCGACATCAACCCCGCCACCGGGGTTGCGCTCGGTACGGGAGTAGCAGTTGCGGCGGTCGCGCTGGCAGTGTTAATCGCGCTCAAGGTTATCGAAAAAAAGAAAAAAAAGTAGGGGCGCCATTCATGGCGTCCGTGTAAGGACATTTTATGAAGTATATTGTAACCGCGGCGCAAATGAAAAAAGCGGAGCAGAACGCCGACAGCAAAGGAATCACCTTTTCTGCGATGATGGCTCATGCAGGAGATGCCTGTTATAAACAGCTCGTGAAGATTTTCGGCGAGGTTAAGGATAAGGCTTTCGTTGTGCTGTGCGGGCGCGGAAACAACGGCGGCGACGGGATTGTCCTCTCGCACAAAATCCGCGAGAACGGCGGTATGGCACTGTGTATTTTCGTGACGGATTTGCCGAACAGTGCCTGTGCGCGAGAGTATTATTCCAAATACTGTGTGCATGGCGGCAGTGAGGGGGCTGCTCTCGACACCGCGCTCTACACTCACCGCGAAGATGCTGTAAAACAGGCGCTGACTAACTGCGATGTGGTAATCGACTGTGTGTTCGGGACGGGTTTCACAGGCGACCTCGAACCGCGCACAGCAGCGTTGTTTCGTTTTATTAACACCGGCTTTGAGGGGCTTAAAATCTCTGTTGACGTTCCGAGCGGCGTTGATGCAACTACAGGCGAGCGAGCGGAACGGGCTTTTCTGCCTGATGTCACCTTCATGCTCGGCGCGGCGAAAAAGGGTTTGTTCTCTCACCCGGCTTTTGATTTCTGCGGCGATTTGGTGCTTTTAGATATCGGAATCCCCGACGACTGCTACGAAGAATATGAGGCAAGTTTCATAGGCGATGAGATTTTAGAGCAGATACCCGAGCGCAAAAAAAGCTCTCACAAAGGAACTTTCGGGAAAATGCTCAATATTGCGGGGAGCGAACAATGTATCGGTGCCGCGCTTCTTTCAACGAAAGCCGCGCTTAAATGCGGAGCGGGTTTGGTAACGCTCGCGAGTGTGCGGGAGGTCTGCCGTGCAATAGCCTGCGCTGTTCCCGAGGCGATGTATCTGCCGCTTTATGCTGATGCTGACGGCTTCGCAGATGGTGAGTCTGCCGAAACTGTCAGAAACAGGCTCGCAGGTTTTGCATTCAACGCTGTTGCGCTCGGGTGCGGGCTTGGGATTACCCAGCATGTCTGGGAAATGGTTGAAACTGTCCTTAAAAATTGTAATTGTCCTGTTATTTTGGACGCGGATGGAATATATTTGCTAAGCCTTAATATAAATGTCTTAGAGGAAAATGACAAGCTTAGGGTTATTACGCCGCATCCGCTTGAATTCAGCAGACTTACCGGAATGTCAGTCGAGGAGATTCAATCCGACCGCATAAGACACGCCCGCGACTTCTCAAAGAAGTGGAACACAGTCACGGTTCTGAAGGGTGTCAACACGGTCGTGGCTGCTCCCGATGGGCGGGTTTTCATCAACATCACGGGCAACCCGGGCTTGGCTAAGGGGGGGGCGGGCGATGTTCTGACAGGTATGATTGCTTCTTTCATCACGCAGGGGGTAAGACCGCTTGAGGCTGCTATGCTCGGTGTTTATCTTCATGGATATACAGCTGATGAGCTTGCGAAAACTGCCGCGCTCTCAGGGATTATGCCGGGCGATATTGCGGAAATTCTGCCGGTGGTGATGAAGAGTTTGCTGTAAAGTCGTTTTCCATAATAAAGGAGATTTATTATGAGAAAATTTTATCTAATTGCTTTAATTATTATTGCACTCACCGTCACAGCTTGCGGCGGCGTTGACCTCGAAAATTTGGATTTAAACAAGTCTTTTTCTTTTACTGCGCAGTTAGAATACGGCGGCAGAAGTTCCGCTGCGCACTTTACTCGCTCTGCGCCCGGCGAATGGAGCGGTACACTTACAGACCCGTATGCTTTGCAGGGGATTTCGATTATCTACGCGCCGCCTGAAATGTCTGTTTCCTATTCCGGCTTCTCGGCTGACCACAGCGATACTCCGTCTGACATAAACGTTACTGCGTTCGTTATGTTCTGCGCCCTTGAAAGTGCGTTTAAGGGCGATGGCATTACCGTTACATCAGGGAAAAATTTCATTGAAATCACAGGAAGAACAGATGGCGACACTTTCATTTTAAGGCTTGACAAGGACGGGTTTCCGATGATGCTTGATGTACCGAACAGGCAGCTTAAAATTGCGTTTTCAGAAGTGACTGTGCGGGATTTTTAGCAGATATAGTCCTTTAACTTAAAAAGCGTTTCGCTTTTTAAGTTAAAGGGGCTTGCGCTGTTGCGACAGCGCCCGCTGCGCTCACGCAGCGGAAACCCGTTTAAATTGAAACTGTGGA
>JAITFV010000274.1 GCA_031281115.1 Oscillospiraceae bacterium
TGTCAAGAAGTTCGTTAAACTCTTTCGCCATTTTTCCGAACTCATTGCTTTGCGAAACATCAATCCGCACCTCGTGGTCGCCGCGCCGAATCCTTGCAATAACGTCTTTAATGACAGCAAGCGGCTTGGTAAATATGATTACGAAGAAGATGCTGAGCCCCACTATTGCGAGTCCGAGGAAAACCGCAAGGTTCGTAATCATCGAAACAGACGCGCCGGAGTTAGCTTTTATATCGGTTGTTCTGCCGACGACGCCGAGCAGCCAGCCTGTATCACCGACTCCGTTAAAGAGCGCGTGAGATTCTTCCCTGCCTACTTCAAAGGAGAAGATTTCCGTGCCGTTTCTGAATTTTTCTTCCTGCAGGAAAATTTTGATTCTTATGTATTCCTGTGACTGCGAGGCTTCGTCAAGATTTCCTCTGTAGTTGTTATCAAGCAGGTTATTAAGCGGGCATATAAGTATAACTTTTCCTCTCGAAGAAAGTTTTGAGTGATTGAAAAATTCGGTTATATCGCTGCTCGAATAAGTGCATATCATAAAAAACGGTGAATCGCCGATTCGCGCATATTGTAAAAGCTCGAAATTATTATCCGCGTTCGCATCAGCCGGCAGCGGAATCACGGCGAACTGGTTTTCGCGGAGTTCTTCTCTGCGCGCCGACATGAGAAATTCGCGCAAATCGCCGCCTATGGTAATAATAACAGCATTTTCCTCATCAAATATTGTTATTCCGGTGATGCCGCTGTCTCCGTGAATAAACGCTTCAAGCGCGCTCCTCACCCGCAGTCTCTCGGGTGAATACTCAGAAGACTCATATTCTTCGTCCTCATCATCATAACTGTCATTGTCATAATCATCGCCGTAATCTTCGCTCTCTTCGAGGGATTCCAAATAATCAATAAAATCTGCAACCGCTGGATTCCCTGCGATTATATTGAATCTTTGAATATAAGAATCAAAATAATGCAAAAGGGCTCCGGATTGCTTTACCGACATTTCCCTCATTGTCTGCTTATATCGGCTGTCAGACGAGGACGATAAATGCACACCCACGAAAACAGTAAACATAATCATGGAAAACAGCGAGAAAACAATCATCGTGATTATTAACATGGTTCTTATTTTCATATGTAAATTCCCTTTCATTAAAGGATTTTAATTATTGTATAATTCTATAGTATCATATAAAGTAAAAAAAGTAAATATATTATTAAAAATTTCCTGTAATAATGAAATTCCTCGGTGACATAATATTAACACAAAGGAAATTTCCTTTGTTATAATTGATAAAGAAACATTGAATAACGTTTCTTTTATTACCGGAGGAGATAAATCATGGCAAGCAAGAATAAAGAAACCCTTAATAATATTAAAATGCAGGCTGCCAACGAAGTAGGCGTGCCTCTTAAGCAAAACGGTTATAACGGCGACCTCACTGCACGTCAGGTAGGTTCCGTAGGTGGACAAATGGTTCGTAAAATGATTGAAAGCTACGAAAACAGCAACAGATAGTTACGCTATCCAACTGTTAAACAGCTTTATTCATGAAAATAAAACGGGGTTTTAACTAACCCGCAGTTATACTGTAGGGGCGGAAATTATTTCCGCTCTTACAGGTTTTATCGGGCAGATTGCCCCTACTTGTTTGCCTTGAGCGCGCTTCTTGCTTTTTTAATATTTACTAAATCGTGCGAAAGCAACTCTTCAACTGAAGAAAGCATATTGTCAATATATTCATTTGAGGTGCTGCGCATGCTGTTAGATTTTTGCTGAGCTGCCGACATAATCTCGTTTGCGCGCTGCTGCGCAAGCTTAGTGACCTCCTGCTGTGAAGCTAATTGCTTTGCGCGTTCTTCGGCTTTTTTGATAAGCACATCAGCCTCGGCACGTGCATCTTCAACGATAGTTTTTCTGTCCTGAACGAGCTTTTTGGCTTGCTTTACCTCATTAGGCATATTCAGCCGGATTTCTTCTACAAGGTCGCGCATTTTCTCAACGTCAACGAGGCTTTTCTTATTGGAAAAAGGCACCTGCATCGCCTTATCTAAATTTTCATCCATAATTTCAAGGATTTCTTCTATACTCATACTTATGACCCTTCCTTCCTCTTGAGGAGGATTTGTGCCGAGTTCGTTTTTGAGACACAAACCAACGGGTTTGGAAGAAATCTTTAGATTTCTTTCAAACTTTACTCCTGTTTTTATTTCTTTATTTCTAATTTTGATGTTATATCGGTTATAATCGTGTGCGGCACAAACGCGCTGACATCCCCGCCGAACGCAGCAATCTGCTTAACCATGCTTGACGAAAGGAATGTGCCGGTGACGTCGGCGGCAAGGAAAATCGTCTCGGCTTTGTAAAATAAATCCTTATTGACTAATGCCATCTGGAATTCCGCCTCAAAGTCACTCATAGCGCGGAGACCTTTTATAATTACATCCGCTTCCCGCTTTTTAAAATAATCCACTAAAAGCCCGTCGTGGCTGTCAACTTCGATGTTCTCTGAGTTCTTGAGTTCGCCGAGTGCGCGCTTTACAAACTCTATGCGCTCCTCAAGGGAGAAAAAGCAGTTAGGTTTTGCCGGATTGTATGAAACCAAGACGATTACTTTATCGAAAAGTTTCGCCGCACGGCTCATTATATCAAGATGCCCGTAAGTGATGGGGTCAAAACTGCCGGGATAGATTGCTGTTTTCATGTTCCAATAAGTCCTTCTCGTACCCGCGCTTATAAAAACCATGTATATCCGATTCACGCGAGTTTATTTCAAGGTTTTTGCGCCATAAATTGTTATAAATTTTTTCCCGTGCTTGTAAGTCTTACGAATTTTAAAATTTCCGCATGTATCCAAAACTCTGCACTCTTTTTCATATTCACAGACTATAAGTCCGTTCTCATTTATTTTCGGGATTAAATCAGGGAGCGTCCGGTTTATTAAATCCTCGCCGTAAGGCGGGTCAAGGAAAGCAATATCGAAAATTGCCGTTGTTTTCTTTAAAAATGCCGCCGCCGATAAAGGCGAGATTTCCGTGTTATCTGTGAATCCGCAAAGTTTCAGGTTCTCGCGGATAACTGCAATGCTTTCGGGGGAGTTGTCTGCGAAAAATACAAACTTTGCACCCCGGCTGAGAGCTTCGATTCCGAGCTGCCCTGTTCCCGCAAATAAATCCGCAACAACCGCACCTCCTATATCAAACTGGATTGCACTGAAAATCGCTTCTTTTACAGAATCAGAAGTCGGGCGAATATTTGAATTATTAGTATTTTTCGGGGCTTTGAGCTTGCGCCCGCGCGCAGAACCTGTGATTATACGCATTTATAAGTTTTCCTCAATAAATAATTTTAATTCATTCGCTTTCTCAGGTTTAATCTTCGCTACTTGCGCCAGTTCCTCCGCGTCTGCTTCTTTAATCGCCTGCTTTGTCTTAAAATGCTTCAAAATCGCCGCCGCTTTCTTGTCGCCGATTCCGGCAACTTTGGTGAGCTCAAGCTCGTAACTTTTCTTCTTGTGAGCGGCGCGGCTGAAAGAGAGTGAAAATCTGTGAACTTCGTCCTGAATCTTCGTAATAAGCCCGAAAACCTGCTTGTTCGCCGCGATTTGAATTTCGCCGCCGTCCGAGGTAATCGCCCGTGTGCGGTGCCTATCATCCTTAACCATGCCGAAGAGTTTAACCTCCAAGCCCAGCCCGTCCAGCACCTCGCGAACCGCCGAAACGTGTCCCTTGCCGCCGTCTAAAAGGATTAAATCCGGAAACGCAGCAAACGCCAAGTCGTCGCCCTTATCCGAATACCGCGTAAATCTGCGCCGTAAAACCTCTTTCATACAGGCGTAATCATCAAGCCCTATGACTTCTTTAATTGTAAACTTGCGATAATTCGCTCTGAGCGGCTTCCCATTCTTGTAAACGACCATGCCGCCTGCTTTTATGGTCTCTCCGATGTTAGAAATATCATATGCCTCGATGTAAAGCGGCGGTTTTTGAAGCCCTAAGATTTTCGCGAGTTCTTCAAGAGCGCCGAGCGTTTTCACCGAGCGCCCGACTTTCAGCGAAAGGTATTCCCGCGCATTGTTTTTGGCGAGCACAACCTGCATTAAACCCTCACCGCGCTTGGGAACAACGATACTGACACGCTTTCCGCGCTTTTCTGCGAAGTAGCTTTCAAGGAGTTCTTTATCTTCGGGTTCTTCTTCTGTGTAGATTTCTGCGGGAATTTCCGCGTTTTCCGCGCTGTAAAACTCCATGAGAAAATCCGAAAGCAGCTGTTTTATTTCGTATTCATCGCCGAGGAAGAAATTCTCCTTGTCATAAAGCCGCCCGCCGCGGTATTTTATGACTGTGACAGCCGCGAGTTCCGCATCCAATGCAGTTGCAACTATGTCATAATCCGTGACTTTAGAAGTTTGAATCTTCTGCCCTGTTTCGGTTTTTACGATTGCATTAATCCTGTCACGAAGCTTCGCTGCCCGCTCGAAGTCGAGGTCTGCGGCAGCTTTTTCCATTTCGGCGGTTAATATTTTCACGCTCTCTTTCGAGCCTTTTTTTATATAATCTAATGCGCTTTTTATAATATAATTATACTCGTCTTTTGTGATTTTCCCGCGGCAAACACCCATGCAGCGCTTAATTTGGTAATTTAAGCAGGGACGCGCTTTCCCGAATTCCTGCGGAAACTTTTTACTGCAGGACGGCAATGCGAAAATCCGGCAGGTTTCATCAACGGTTTGGCGGATGTTGAAACCGCTCGCGTAAGGTCCGATATATTTTGCTTCCTTATCATCAGTTTGAAGCGCGTAACTTATTCTCGGAAATTCTCCGCCGGAAACTTTGATATAATTATATCCCGTGGAATCTTTTAGTTTTATGTTATATTTCGGGTAATGCTGTTTAATCAAGCCTGCTTCCAGCACCAGCGCGTCAAGTTCGCTCCCCGTCACGATAAAATCGAAGTCATGAATCAGGGAAATCAGCTTAAAAACCTTTGCGCCGTGCGCCGCGATATTGTTAAAATAATTTGATACGCGGCTTTTTAATGCCTTTGCCTTGCCTATATAAATAATTTTGCCGTTTTTATCTTTCATGAGATAAACGCCGGGATTTCTCGAAAGTTTCCCCGCTTTCTCTCTCAAAAATCCAAGATTTTCGTTTATACCATTCAATTCATTCTTTCTCCGCCCATAAAGAACATTGCGATTGTTCCCGGACCGCTGTGCGCGCCGATAATCGGCGTAAGATAATCTAAAATCACATCTTTAACTCCCGCCTTCTCCATAATCTGCTTTTTCACGTATTGCGCGTCATCCTCGCAGTCACCGTGAACAAGCGCGACTATCTGCCCGGCAGGCTCCTCAATCATCTCGGCTAATTTGTCAACAAGCGCAGAAAGCGACTTTTTACGACCTTTAATCTTGTCGTATTTTTCGAGTTTACCCTCGTTTGTGACGTGCATGACAGGCTTCACGCCGAGCAGCGTACCTACAAGAGCTGTCGCGGGACTGATGCGCCCGCCGCGTTTTAAATAAACCAAATCGTTTACCGTGAACAGGTGAATCATCTTTTTCTTATTATCTTCGAGCCAGTCGCGGATTTCTTCCATGGTGCCGCCATCATCGCGCATTTTAACAACATGATGAATTAAAAGACCCAGCGCATAAGTAACACAAAGCGAGTCTACAACAATTATTTTTCTGTCGGGATATTTTTCCTTCAACTGAGCTGCGGTGATTTCAGCGAAGGAGTAAGAAGAACTCAAACCGGACGAGAAAGAAATATACAGTATATCTCTGCCTTTTTCCAGCACCTCGGTGAACCGTTCTTCAAAAGTAGCGGCATTAATGTTAGAGGTAGATGTAGAAGCTTTTTCTTCCATGCGGGCGTAAAAACTCTTCAGAGAATCGTCGTTTTCGTTTTCAACATAGCTGTCGTACTCTTCGCCCTCAAGGGTGTATTTCAGCGAAATAATACCTACGTTGTTTTTTTCTGCGTATGATTTGGGAAGATTCGATGCTGAGTCGGTAATAATGTCAAAACTCATGATTTTTTATTTCCTTCCTGATGATTCGCTTACTGTCACCTTACTTTAACATAAAAATACAGAATTGTCAAGTCTTATGCCAAACTTCACGCCAACCCCGCCACTATCCTCAATACCTCCAGCGCATCAGCAGTATCTATCTTCCCATCACCATTAACATCAGCAGCAGCCCTCGCGTCGTCGCCGACGATAAGGCTCCGCATACCTGCAACATACTTCAAGATTTCGAGAGCATCCGCAGTCGTCACCCTCCCATCGCCGGTAACGTCTCCTTTTATATGGCGTTCTATCCATGTTACGTCTCTAAGAGATACAACAGTCATTCTTCCGTAGATATTTTCTGGAGTGACATCTGTAATATTTCTATTATTTGGATTATATATCGCTCTTATCAAATACCCATTAATTTCCATCGGAAAATAATATATGCCGTTCGCATTTGGAAAGGAACCCCATGCTTCGAGAGGATAATAAATTATTATTTTATTATCTTGACTTCTATAAGTCTCAACTAATGGTTCACCATGTCTTTCAAATAAACTTCTGCCCCTATCTCCGCCTGTAAATAAACGGAATGAATATATCTGTCCTGTTTCGCTATTAAAATGTATATTTATAGTTTTATTAGTTGAATCAGGATAATAGGTTAAACTGCTAAAAACCATTCCTTCTTCATATGGAATCGGCAGGGAATCAAGAAGTTGCAAAAAATCAACAACATCTTCACGGTCATATAAACCATTATCATTGTAATGTTTTCGTTCTAAATAATTTTTAAGTTCTTCATCATTCGCTTCTGACATTATTCTTAACTCTGACAATTCTTCTTCATTTCTAATAATGATTCGAGGAGAACCTGCTGCATTTACAGAAATTGTGAGCGTAAATAAGTAAATAAAAACAAGTGTAGTTGTTAAAAAGTATTTCATGGTTAATTCCTCCTATGATGATTTTTTAAATGGATAACAGTATTAGGCATCATTTTCAAATACTGTTATAACGCTCGAGTCGTAACCATCACGCGCCATCTGTAAAAGGCGGATTATATCCTGCTCGCGAGCCGCCGCCGTCGGGCTTCCCGACACTGCTGCGATAAACATTTTGCTGTCAATATAAGCTAAAATCTGCGCCGAAAACGCGCTTTCGTCCGTGTAACCCGTCCTAAGCCCCCGAATATCCCAGCCCTCAAGTGTTAAAAACGTATTGGAATTGCTCCAGGAGGAAGTTCCGCCCGAATCAAACCGGACTTCATGCTCGATTTTGCCGGTAATTGCAGTTATAAGCGGATTCATAGCTGTCGCCGCCGCAATAATGGTCAGGTCGCGAACAGTTGAATAATTATCGGCGGCGTGGAAGCCGTCAGGGTTGGAAAAGTTGCTGTTCTCCGCACCCAGATTCTCCGCATATTCGTTCATCAGCCGCAGAAAATAATCGTTCATTTCGTGATTTGTTGCGTACGGCGAACCTGACAGGGCGCGCGCAGTATTAACGGAAATCGTGTACGCGGCATCGTTACCGACAGGAATCAGCAATGCGGTAAGCATACCTTCCATGCCTACTCTCTGCCCTTTTACAAGCCCCGCAACACCCGAACCGCGGCTTATCATCTCGATTTCGTCGTCAACTTCAAAGATAAAATCGTGAGGGAGAGAGTTGTAAACCACAAGCGCTGTGAGCAGCTTTACCGTGCCGCTCGGGAAAATCCTGTCATCGACACGTTTTCCGTAAATAAAGATATTGTCGGTGAGGTTATACAGCGCGCCGTAAGGCGAGTTAATCGCAGCAGCGGCGTTCGCGGCGGGCGGTCCGAACAAGGCGCTGAAAGACCCGTCATCTTCGTCAATTTCCGGCTCGTCAGGCTCGGGCTCGTCGGGTTCATCAGGCTCGTCGTCAACAGTCAGCTGTCCGTTATTATTTGTCGGTTGTCCGTCAGGGCGCATCGTCACATCCGTCAGCGGCTTGCAGGCTGTTATCCCTAACATAATTACAAGTAATATGATAAAAAGTCTTTTTGATTTTATAAGTCTTCCCTCCCTTTTTCTTCTCCCCGAACGTTGTCTTAGTTTTGATTTTCCAGATTTTCTTCAATTTCATCTGCTTTTTTCTCTTTCAACTCTTTTTTGCGAAGTCCGTAAGGCACGGCTTTGTTCATTACCTCAAGCACCTTCATATTCGGCGAGAAAAACACTGTTGTCTTGCCGTATTTATCGTGCTGCGTCACGATGTACCACAGATTTGTGTAGCCGCAGTCGTGCGCCTGGACAGTAACGGAAGAATCCGCACCCTTGCCGTCGCTGTATTCGCCCCAATCCTCGGCTTGATTAATCTTAATTGTAATCAGACGTTTGCGCCTTTTTCTCGCGATAATTTTATCAACATCAAGCTCGTTATTTGTCACAATATACTCATATTCGATGAACGTGCTTTGAAATAAGAACCATACAAGCCAGACTACGCCTATGTTCAGGAAAAGAAAAACAGGCATGAGTTCAAATATATTCATCCCGATTGTCAACAAAAGAAGACATAAAGCCATACCGCCCGAAAAAAACGCCAGTCTTTTCAGATTATCCTTCAATTCTGTCTTCTTTACGACGATTTGCTCCACGAAATTGTCCATAAATAATCGCTCCTTCTTATTTTTGACTTGTGTAAAAACAAAAATATTGTGATGTTTATTTTAGTTAATATGTGCAAAAGTGCGCGGTCTTTCTGTATCATATTACTTCATTATAACATAAATTTGCCGTATTTGCAAGTCTTTTGCAGATTTTTCGGATTTTTTCAGATTTTTCGGAAAAATTGCAATAATCGCTTCATCTTATTTTTTATTTTTAAGGCAATAATGATTGCTCATATTATTTCCCGGGTAATGAAGTTGTTTATTTCTTTAAATAACATCAGAAAATGCGATTGTTAAGCCATCGGTGCGTCGTGTTATTTTTCTGTGGTTTTAAACATTATTTTATTCATGCGATTATTTTCCGCAGAAAAAATCAGCTCATGCGATTTTTAGGCAGTTTTTCTGCTTTAAAAACCTCATGAAGCGGTTTTTCTGTAACTTTTCAACTTTTTTCGCTTAACCCCTTGACAAGCTGTTATTATTATGATATGATGTACATGGTAATATTAATCTGAAGACTGGGGAGTTCCTCAGTCTTCAGTGTTTATAGTCTTTTATAATTTTTAAAGCGGAACATTTTTTAACTTTAAACAGGCATATGAGGAAAATTTATGATGATTGAAGAAAAAACACGCGCTCTCGTCGAACCTTTGCTGACAGAAGCCGGCTTCGCGCTCTGGGACGTTATTTTTGAAAAAGAAGGTGCGATGAATTATCTGCGGATATTGTTCGATAAAGATGGCGGCTTAAACGATGAAGACTGCGCACAAATGATAACACCCTTGAACCAATTGATGGATAAGCAGGATTTTATAGTGCATATTGACATTCTCGAAGCGGGCTCGCCCGGACTCACGCGAAGGCTTCGGCACCCCGGGCATTTTACGCAGAACATCGGAAACCCAATCCGCGTTATGAAGCGCGGCGACAAAGGGAAAACAGACGTAATTTATGGTACACTCGAGACTTACGACCCCGGCGCAAATCAGATTTCGCTCAAAACAGAAACAGAAACTATTGTTTTAGATGTAAAAAATTGTTTGCGGATTAACTTAGATTTTTAATTTTATAGAAACTGAAAGGACACTCGGAGCTTTGAAACAAGTCTTCGTGAAACGAGGAAAACGTTGTTTTAAACAGCACTTGTGGTGAAAGGACTTAGGGATTATGAACAACATAGAGCTTTTTGACGCGCTCTCGCTTCTGGCAAAGGAAAAAGGAATAGAACCTGACCTGCTTCTTGAAAAAATCCGCGCCGCGATTGTCATCGCAATCAAGCGCGACTACCCGAGGAGCGAAAATATCAACTTTGACATAGATATAGCTAAGGGGAAATTCGATGTGTCTATCACGAAAGACATCGTCGAAGAGGTTGAAGATGACGCGAATCAGGTAACTCTCGAGCAGGCGAAAACCCTTTCTAAATCCAAACGGCTCAAAGTCGGCGGAACAGTGGTGCAGAAGCTCAACACCCGTCACTTCGGCAGAATAGCCGCGCAGACCGCAAAGCAGGTCATTAAGCAAGGTATCAAAGAAGTTGAGCGCGCGCAGTTAGTGGAGCAGTGGGGCAATCTGCAAAACGAGGCAATTTCAGCCAATGTCGTGAAGGTTGAGCCTGCCTCCGGCAACGCAACGCTTGAAATCAACGGCTCGGAAGTCATGCTTTTCAAGGGTGACCAAATCCCCGACGAAGAAATTAATCAGGGCGATATTATAAAAGTCTATGTTTCGGGCGTTTCTGCGAACGACCGCCGCCCCACGCTTAAAATTTCACGCACTCACAAGGAGCTTGTAAAGCGGCTGTTTGAGCTTGAAGTTCCCGAAATTTATGACGGTGTTGTCGAAGTTCGCGCGGTCAGCCGCGAACCCGGGCAAAGAAGCAAAATGGCTGTTATCAGCAACGACCCTAACGTCGATGCTGTCGGCTCCTGCATAGGGCCGTCAAGAAGCCGTGTTTCGCGCATTTGCAGTGAGCTTTGCGGCGAAAAAATAGATATTATCACTTACTCGGACGACCCGAAGGAATTCATAAAACAGGCACTCCGCCCCGCCGAAGTCATTGATGTTGACATTCCCGATGAAGAAGTTCGCGCCTGCGCTGTTACAGTTCCTGACAATCAGCTCTCGCTCGCAATCGGTAATAAAGGGCAGAACGCAAAACTCGCCGCCCGCCTCACTGGCTTTAAAATAGATATTAAGCCCGAAAGCGGATTTTTTGAAAATGAATAAACCTCATCACCAACCCCGCCCGTATTCGCATTGTTAATTGGAGGAAACGCTGTGACCGAACGAAGAATCCCAATCCGCAAGTGCGTAGGCTGCGCGGAACATTCGGGCAAGAAAGAATTAATCCGCGTTGTGCGGAGCAAAGACGGTGATGTTTCTCTCGATTTAACCGGTAAGAAATCCGGCCGCGGCGCATATATCTGCAAAGACGCGCAGTGCCTTGCAAAAGCCCGCAAGAAAAAAAGCCTTGAGCGCGGCTTAAAATGCCAAATACCTGATGAAATTTATGATACTTTGGAATCGGAGCTGAATAAATCATGAAAAATTCAGAAGTTTGGCGGCAAAATCTCGGTTTATGCAGAAAAGCCGGTGAGCTGGTCATGGGCTTTGACGCAGTAGTCGAGGCTATGAAAAAAGACAAAGTAAAAGGCATTTTAGTTACATCGGACATATCCTTAAAAACGCTTAAAGAAGTCAAATTTCATGCAGAAAAATGCAATATGGAAATCGTTTATCTTCCTGCGGGAATGGATGAAATCAAGAAAATAATCGGTAAAACCTACGGCATTTTAGCAGTAACAAACGAGGGAATGTTCTCGCTGTTCAAATAAAATAGTATTCAATACTTTTAAATACACATACTTAATCTTGGGGGAAAATGAATGGAATCAACAAAATATAAACTTAAAGACGCGGCGAAGCACTTGGGTATTACACCGCAGGAGATTACGGCACTTCTCAAGGACTACCTTGGCGTCGAGAAGAAACCGGCGAGCGTTCCTCTCACTGTTGAGGAGTTCGACGTTGTTTTGGAAAGCGTCACGAGTAAGAATCAAGTGGCGGATTTCAACGCGTTTTTTGCTATGCGCAAGAAGGCGGAACCCAAACCTAAAGCGCCGGCGAAGAAACCGGCAGCTAAGAAGGCGGCAGAAAAATCGGCGGCGGCTAAAACTACTCCGGCTAAACCCGGCGAAAGAGCAAGACCCGTGCGCCCGAAACCTGTTGCCGCTGCGAAGCCCGCCGCACCCGCTTCCGCTCCCAAAAAACCAAAATCCACCCTAACCCCCAGACCTATAAAAGCCGCAGTTGATATTAACACAGTAAAAGTCAACGACCCGCCCCGGGCGCGCCAAAAAGGCGAAACCGTTCAGCGCGGCGAGCAGGTAACCAAGCGCGTTGATACCCGCGGAAGTTACGTTGAACTTGATAAGTACAACGAACGCTATGACAAAATGGGGCAAAGCAGCTTCGGCGGCAAAAGCGGCGACTTCCGCAATAAACAAAAAATAAATCAGCGCTCACAGCAGCACAAAAAACAACAATTCCAAAAGCGCGAAACAGAAGCGCAGAAACTTGAAAGACTCAGGCTTGAAAAAGCCCGCAAGCAGCAATTGAAAGTATTAATACCTGATGAGATTAATGTGGGCGAACTCGCAGCGCGCTTAAAAGCCACGGCTTCCGCGGTTATTAAAAAACTGATGGGACTCGGCATAATGGCGACAATCAGCCAAACTATAGACTACGACACCGCCGCGCTTGTAGCGGAGGAAATGGGCGCGAAGGTTGAGCGCGAGATTATTGTAACTATAGAAGAACGCTTGTTTGAAGAAATCGAAGATACCGACGAAAACCTGCAACCCCGCTCCCCCGTTGTGGTTGTTATGGGTCACGTTGACCACGGTAAAACGTCGCTGCTTGACAGAATACGCAACGCCAACGTTGTTTCGGGAGAAGCCGGCGGCATCACCCAGCACATCGGCGCATACCGCGTAAAAGCAGGTGAAAAAGATATTACCTTCCTCGATACTCCCGGACACGAAGCCTTTACCGCTATGAGGAAAAGAGGCGCAGGCGTCACGGATATAGCGATTCTTGTAGTCGCTGCAGACGACGGCATAATGCCGCAGACAGTTGAGGCAATCAGCCATGCAAAAGCTGCAGGAGTCACTATTATAGTCGCAATTAACAAAATCGACAAGGAAGCTGCAAACCCCGAACGAATCAAGCAGGAGCTCACCGAGCACGGGCTTGTTATTGAGGATTGGGGCGGCGATATAATCTGTGTGCCTGTCTCGGCAAAGCAAGGCACAAACATTGACCAGCTGCTTGAAATGATTAATTTGTCTGCCGAAGTTTTAGAGCTCCGCGCAAACCCCGACAGGCAGGCTGTGGGAACAGTTATAGAAGCGTTTCTTGATAAGGGGCGCGGTCCGATTGCTACGATGTTAGTGCAAAAAGGTACGCTTAATACCGGCGATGTTTTAATCGCAGGGACTTCAATCGGGCGGGTGCGTGTAATGCGCGACGATAAGGGTAAGGTAATAAAATCAGCAGGACCCAGCGTTCCCGTTGAAATCATGGGTCTCGCGGAAGTGCCGAACGCAGGCGACAATTTTGCGGTCGTAGCCGACGAAAAGCTTGCGCGCGAGCTTGTTGACAAGCGCAAACACGAAGCTAAAGAAGAAAGATTCAGACTTTATCAGAAAGTTACGCTTGATAATTTATTCTCGCAAATCGAAGAAGGTACAGTGAAAGAACTTCCGTTGATTGTTAAAGCCGATGTTCACGGGTCGGTCGAGGCTGTTCGCCAGTCGCTTGAAAAACTGTCAACTCCCGAAGTGCGTGTGCGGGTGATTCACGGCGCGGTCGGCGCGATTAATGAAAGCGATGTTATGCTTGCGGGGGCAAGCGGCGCTATTGTAATCGGCTTCAACGTCCGTCCACACCCTGCCGCATCTGAAAGCGCGGAACGCGACGAGGTTGAAATCCGAACCTACAGAATTATTTACGACGCGATTGAAGATGTGGAAACCGCAATGAAGGGTATGCTCGCGCCTAAGTACCGCGAAATCGAACAGGCGAGAATTGAAGTCCGTAATGTCTTTAAGATTACGGGTTCGGGTATTGTCGCAGGCTGCTACGTGCAGGACGGCAAGGTGCTGCGCAGTAACGAAATCCGCGTTGTCAGGGACGGCATAGTTGTAAACGTCGATAAAATCGACAGCCTGCGTCGCTTCAAGGACGATGTTAAAGAAGTCGCTTCCGGCTACGAATGCGGAATTAGTTTACAGCACTTCAGCGATATAAAAGAAGGCGATATATTTGAAGCTTTCATGATTGAGGAGTATCGCGATTAATGAATAATTAATAATGAATAATGAAAATCGTCACAAAGCGGCACAACAATTATTCACTATTATTTATTCATTATTAATTATTAAACCGGAGGTTTAAATGGCACACAACACACAGCGCCTGTCCGAAGACATAAAACGTGAAATATCGGCTTCAATCCGTGAGCTTGGCGATGAACGCCTCAGCGGCGGGCTCGCTTCAGTTTCGCGCTGCGAAGTAAGCAACGAGCTTTCGCACTGCAAAATTTATATCAGCGCACACGGCGGCGAAGAAAAAACACAGGAAATAGTGGGCGTTCTGCAAGGTGCTGCAGGCTTCTTCAAAAGGCGGCTGAATATCCGCATAAAAATGCGTAAAATCCCCGAACTTAAATTCATTCCCGATAACACTCTTGATTATTATGATAAAATAACCGGCATACTTGACAGTGCTAAACGAAACACAAGAGGAACAGAAGATGTCAGCAGCAATTAGTTTAAAAGAAACAGCGGAATTATTACTTGCGAATGATGACTTCGCGATTATCTGCCATGCCTCGCCCGACGGCGATACGCTCGGCGGTGCTTACGCGCTGTGCGGTGCGCTGCAGAAACTGCAAAAACGCGCAAAGGTTTTAGTTCCGGAAGAACCGTCGAAACGTTTTGATTATCTGCACAGCGGCATTGAACCGCAGGAATTCAACGAAGAATTCATTATCACTATAGATGTCGCAGACTCGGCTCTGCTCGGCAAATTTGAGGAAAAGCACAAAACACCCGATTTGTGTATAGACCATCATGTTTCTAACACCGGCTACGCGAAAAGGCTGCTGCTTGACAGCGAAGCTGCAGCAGCGTGTGAGGTGGTTTTTGAACTTATAAAAGAACTCGGCGATAATATTATAACCGCAGACATCGCCTCCTGCCTTTATACAGGCATTTCAACGGATACGGGCTGCTTCCGTTTTTCAAACACAACCGCGAAAACACACAGATTTGCCGCAGAACTTATAGAATACGGCTTCGACTGTTCAGGGCTTAATTATCTGCTTTTTGAAATACGAACCAAAGACCGCATAAAACTCGAAAAGCAAGCCCTTGAAAGCGTTGAGTTTTACTTAAACGGGCGGTGCGCTGTGATTATTTTCACAAAAGAAATGCTCGAATCTGCAGACGATGAGGATATAAACGCCATCAGTGCGCTTCCGAGGCAAATCGAAGGCGTTGAGGCAGGCGTAACCTTCAAGGAAAAAGAAGCAGGTGTTTGGAAGATTTCTATTCGCACCAAGAATTATATGAACGCACAGGTCATCTGCGCGAAGTTCGGCGGCGGAGGACACCAGCGGGCCGCCGGATGCAGAATTACCGGAGATGTGCGGGATTGCAAAGAAAAAATACTTACGGAAATTGAGCGACATCTTAAAAAGCAAAAAGGAGAATAAAAATGAAGAAGATTTTATGTATTCTTGTGCTGCTTGCAATGCTTGCAAGCCTCGCTGCCTGCAAGGGGAGCAAACCGGAAATTATCGAACCGGAACCTGAACCCCCTGTAGAGTTTGACCCTGATACCTTTGAACTGTACACTATTTTTACCGGAGTGCATGAGAACAACAATATCAGAATCGAATACCCGCAAATTAATGAACTGCTTGACAGAGAGTTACAAGCGCGGATTAATACTATAATTGAAGCGTGGGCTTTGGAAATCCTGCAAACTTACGATTATGAAGATACCCTTGAGCATATAAACATCGATATTGAATACGAAGTTACGCGGTCAAGCGATAATCTGCTCAGCATCGTATTCCGCGGAACAGCCTTCACGGAAAATATGCCGCATCCCGGTCATATACTCTACACCGTGAACGTAGATACCGTGGTCGGCGTTGAGGTTGCGTTAATCGACATGATTGTGCTGGGTGATGAGTTTGTGCAGATATTCAGAGAACACGGCACGGCTGCAAGGATTCCCGAAGCCGAGGAATATATTAAGGATAACGACGACGAATATCTGCTCGGTATGTTCAGAAACTCGGATATGTTTGATGATTCCGGCACTTTCTCATACTACACCGATGATGCAGTCGTAATCAGCTTTTATGTCCCGCACGTAATCGGCGGCTATGCGGAATTTGAGATTAACTACAGTGACTTGGCAGAGATTCTCCATGAATGGCGATTATAAAAAAGCGAGCAGCAGAATCCGTGTGAATCGGGGAAAACGCCGACTCAAAGAGATTTTGTGTCAAAAGGACTTATTAAAGAAGCGAGCAGCAGAATCCGTTTAAAGAAGCGAGCAGCAGAATCCGTGTGAATCGGGGAAAACGCCGACTCAAAGAGATTTTGTGCTAAAAGGACTTATTAAAGAAGCGAGCAGCAGAATCCGTGTGAATCGGGGAAAACGCCGATTTAAAGAGATTTTGTGCCAAAAGGACTTATTAAAATATGGACGGCATAATTTGCATTTATAAACCTCAAAACTTTACGTCGTTTGACGTTGTTGCAATAATACGCAAGTTATTCAAAACACGCAAGGTAGGGCATGGCGGTACGCTTGACCCTATGGCTGAAGGCGTTCTGCCGGTTTTCCTCGGCAACGCTACCCGCGCCGTTGACTTTCAAATCGATAACGATAAAGAATATATTGCGGGTTTCCGCTTCGGCGTAACTACGAATACGCAGGACATTACCGGGGAAATAACGTCCGTAAGCGATGAATATATTTCCCGCAACAAAATGATTTTCATTGAACGCAAAGTTGGTGAAATCGAGCAGATTCCGCCGATGTTTTCAGCTGTTCAAGTAGACGGCAAGCGGCTTTATGAGCTTGCAAGAAAAGGCGAAGAGGTTGAACGCAAGCCCCGAAAAACTACCATTCACAGCATTAAAATTGAGCACTACGCCGACAATGAAGGAATAATGCATGTTCATTGCTCGAAAGGTACGTATATAAGAACATTGATTCACGATATAGGGCAGGAATTCGGTGCGGGCGCGATTATGACCTCGCTCGTGCGAACGAAGTCAGGTGTTTTCACTCTCGATGACTGCCATAAAATAGACGACCTGCGCGAACTCGTTAAGCGCGAAGGAAGCGAGGCTTTGCGCGGGCTTTTAATGCCGCCGGACAAACTGTTTGAAAGCTATCCGCGGGCATTGCTTGACGAAACGCAGACCGCGCTTTTCGGCAACGGCGTTAAACTTGCCGCCGACCGAATCCGCTTTGAGCGGATATATAACGGCACCTACAGACTCTACGGTTACGATAAAAAAATGATTGCATTAGCGCAAATCGCTGAAGACCACTCGCTTAAAATAATTCAGCGGTTCGGCGCACCTGTAGAGTATGATGCCCTCATCGTACCGAATGAGGATACCGATGACGAATAAAATTTGTGCCGCGCTCGGCTACTTCGACGGTGTGCATTCAGGACACAGAGCGGTGCTTGAAGCTACGGTAAATACAGAATACGAACCTGCTGTTTTCACGTTCAATAACCGCCCGTCCGGTAACATAACCACCGGCGAAACAAAGCAGAAATTAATGTATAATCTCGGTATAAAACGCATATTTTCTTACGACTTCGCAGAAATAAAAAACTTTTCACCCGTGGAATTCGTCAGTAAAATTCTCGTACAGGAACTCGGCGCAAAAATCGTCTGCTGCGGTTACGATTTCCGCTTCGGCAAAGGCGCAAAGGCAGACACAGACGAACTTTCTAAACTCTGTGAAAAGCACGGAATTGCGGCTGTCATTGTTCCGCCTGTAAAGAGTGACGGCGCTACTGTAAGCTCAAGCGCGATTCGTGAGTTAATCGCAGACGGCGACATAGAAACTGCGAATAAATTCTTAGGATATGAGTTGTTCTACGAGCTTGAAGTTGTCGGCGGAAATAAGCTCGGGAGGACTATAAGCTTCCCGACTATAAATCAAAATATGCCGCCCGAATGTGTTTCGCCGAAGTTCGGCGTATACGAAAGCAGGGTTTTTATTAACGGAAACCGTTGCAAAAGCATAACCAATATAGGCGTAAGACCTACTGCCGGCGAGAATGAGAACATAACGATTGAAACGCATATTATAGGCTACGACGGCGATTTATACGGCGAAACAATCAAGGTCAGCCTGCAGAAATTTATTCGCCCCGAAAAGAAATTCAACAGCTTCACAGAACTATCAAAACAAATTAAAGAGGACTTAAAATGGCTGACTTAAAAATAAGAACCCGCTTCGCACCCAGCCCAACGGGCTTCAT
>JAITFV010000013.1 GCA_031281115.1 Oscillospiraceae bacterium
CTGAAGCAGGCGTACCGATTATACAAGGCACGGAAAATCCGCTCGCTTCTCTTACAGAAGCGAAAGAATACGCTGAAAGATTCGGCTATCCCGTTATACTTAAAGCTGCGGCGGGCGGCGGCGGGCGCGGCATGCGCTTGATTACGAAACCGGAAGAAATGGATACCGCTTTTGAGCTCGTTCAGGGTGAGGCGAAAAAAGCGTTCGGCAGCGCCGATGTTTTCCTTGAAAAATACCTTGAAGAACCCAAGCACATCGAAGTGCAAATCCTTGCAGACAGCCACGGAAATACCCTGCACTTATACGAGCGCGACTGCTCGGTACAGAGAAGATACCAAAAAGTTATTGAAATTGCACCTGCTTTCACTATGAGCGATGAAATCCGCAATGCAATTAACGCTGATGCCGTGAAAATCGCAAAAGCCGTCGGTTACGTTAATGCCGGTACGGTTGAATTCCTTGTCGATAAGCACGGCAAGCACTTCTTCATCGAAATGAATCCGCGTGTGCAGGTTGAGCACACTGTCACCGAGATGGTCACCGGCGTTGATATTATCCAGTCGCAAATCGCGATTGCAAGCGGCGCAAAAGTATCTGACCCCGAAATCGGTATAGCTTCGCAGGCAGATGTACGTGTGTATGGTGTTGCGATTCAAAGCCGCGTAACAACCGAGGACCCCGCGAATAATTTTGCTCCCGATACCGGTAAAATCACCGCCTATCGCTCGGGCGGCGGCTTTGGTGTTCGTCTTGACGCGGGTAACGCATTCACGGGCGCAGTAATCACGCCGTTTTATGACAGCCTGCTTGTTAAAGTTACGACAGTTGACAGGACTTTTGAGGGTGCGACACGTAAAATGCTCCGCGCTCTGCGTGAAATTAAAATCCGCGGCGTAAAAACCAACATCCCATTTCTTAACAATGTGCTGACGCATCCGACTTTCACTTCAGGGAAATGCTATACAAAATTCATTGACGAAACTCCCGAGCTGTTTGAGCTTAAAGCTTCCAATGACCGCGCCGCAAAAGTCATGACTTATATCAGCAATCAAACGCTTGCAAACCGGAACAGCGAGAATAAACCCGCTTTCGACAGCCCGCGCGTGCCGGAGTTCACAGGTAGCGCTCCCGAGGGAATCAAGCAAATACTTGACCGTGACGGTCCCGAAAAACTGTCAAAATGGATTTTAGACCAAAAGAAGCTGCTGATTACCGACACAACAATGCGTGACGCACAGCAGTCGCTTCTCGCTACCCGCATGAGAACACGCGACATGACAACAATCGCAAACGCAACCTCGCATATTATGAGCAGCGCGCTTTCACTCGAAATGTGGGGTGGTGCGACTTTCGATACGACTTACAGATTTTTGCACGAATCCCCATGGGTGCGCCTTGACGAACTTCGCCGCAGAATCCCGAACATTCCGTTTCAGATGTTGTTTAGAGGCGCGAACGCCGTTGGCTACAGCAGTTACCCCGATAATTTAATTAAAGCGTTTATACAGGAAGCGACAAGCAGCGGTATTGATATTTTCCGTATTTTTGACTCATTGAACTGGTTGCCGAACATGGAATATGCAATTCAAGAAGTGCTTAAAACAGGAAAAGTTGCAAATGTAACAATGTGCTACACCGGCAACATTCTCGAAACTGACCGCGATAAATATGACCTCAAATATTATGTAGATTTCGCGAAAGAAATTGAGAAGCGCGGCGCGCATATCCTGACTATAAAAGACATGTCGGGATTGCTCCGCCCTTATGCAGCGAAAAAACTAATCCGTGCGCTTAAAGATACCGTCAACATTCCAATTCATCTGCATACTCACGACACAAGCGGCAACGGTATAGCAACACTGATGATGGCGAGCGAAGAAGGCGTGGATATCGTTGACACCGCGATTTCTTCCATGAGCAGCCTTACCAGCCAGCCATCGATGAACTCGCTCTGTGCCGCTCTCGAAAACACCGAACGTGACCCCGGCTTCTGTCAATCGGAGTTGCAAAAGCTTACCGATTACTGGTCGGATGTGCGTCCGTATTACAGTCAGTTTGAAGGGGATATTAAAACGCCGGAAACCGAGATTTATCAGCTTGAAATCCCGGGCGGGCAGTATACGAACTTTAAATCGCAGGTTAAGGATTTAGGGCTTGCAGACAGATTTGATGAAGTAAAGAAAAAATACGTTGAAGTCAATTATATTTTAGGTGATATAGTAAAAGTCACGCCGTCCTCAAAGATGGTCGGCGACATGGCAATCTTCATGGTGCAGAACGAACTCACCGCCGAAAATTTGACAGAGCGCGGCGCGGCGCTCTCGTTCCCGGACTCTGTCGTGAGCTATTTCAAAGGTTTAATGGGTCAGCCGTCGTTCGGGTTCCCGGAAGAATTGCAAAAAGTAGTGCTAAAAGGTGCAACCCCGATTACAGGCAAACCGGGCGAAAGCCTTGAGCCTGTTGACCTCGAAAAAGTTAAAGCAGACCTCGCGAAAATCATCGGCAACCCAAGCGACCGCGATGCAATCAGCTGGTGCTTGTATCCGAAAGTTTATGAGGCGTATATTAAAAATATCAAAGAATTCAGTGACATCAGCCGTATGAGCAGCCACGTATTTTTCATGGGAATGGCGAGCGGTGAATCAACTGAAGTCGCAATCGAGGACGGAAAGACAGTAATCGTAAAATTCGTCGGTGAGGGCGCAGAAAACGAAGACGGAACGCGGGTTATGCAGTTTGAAGTCAACGGAATCCGCCGCGATATAACTGTAATGGATAAGACGATTAAGGCTTCAGCAGACCAGGTTAAATACGCCGATTTTGAGAACCGCAAGCACGTGGGTTCAAGCATACCGGGCGCTATTTCCAAGGTTTATGTTAAGAAGGGTGATGATGTTGAAGTGAACCAACCGCTGTTTATAATCGAAGCCATGAAGATGGAAACCAGCGTTGTGGCAATGACTTCCGGCACTGTAGATGATGTTTTTGTGAAAGAAGGACAGTTCGTAAAAGCAGGTGAGTTGCTCGCAGAGTTGAAATAAAAAAGCACAGGTTCTAAATCTGCCCTCTATGTTTCTGATAATTCCAACCATTCATCTGACAATTCCGACAATCGCTTCTTCTCCTGCTCAAACAGCGCGGCTTTCTCGCTGAGAAGCTGATAATCCGCGCAAACTTCCGGGTCCTCCAATGCCGACTGCAAGTCGGATATTAAAATCTCAGCGCGGTGTATTTCAGATTCAAGTTCTGAAATACGCACGCGCTTTTTTGTTTCAAGTGCGCGCTGTTCTTTGGTTCTGTATGTTCCGGGATTTGACGGGCGGGCAGAGACCTCCGCACCTACGGATAATTCAATGTTTTGGCGTTCACGGCGTGACGTTACGTAAGATTCAAAGCCATCATGCATTTTAATGCAGTGGTCTGCAATTTCAAGCACGCGGGAGCCGAGTTTGTGCAGTAAGTAACGGTCATGCGAAACGAAAATTATAGTGCCACCGAACTCGGACAGCGCGGCTTCAAGCACCTCGCGGGTGTCAATATCAAGGTGGTTCGTCGGTTCATCAAGAATAAGCACGTTGCCGCGTTCCGGCATCATAATAGCGAAACGCAGCTTCGCCCGCTCACCGCCTGAAATAACGCCGACTTTTTTATAAACATTTTCGCCGGTAATCCTCACGAGTCCAAGCAGATTACGCACCTCAAGCTCGGTCATTCGCGGGTAGAGCCTATGAACAGCATTCATGCAAGTGTCATTCATTTTAAAATAATCGTTCGCTTGTTCAAAATAAGCGATTTTGACGTAATCACCCCATCTTATAAACCCGCGCGAATATGGCAGCATATTTTGAATTACTTTAAGCAACGTGGATTTTCCGCTGCCGTTTGCGCCGACAACGGCTAATTTTTCGCCTCTGCGTAAATTAAACGACAGCGATTCAACGAGCGTATTGTTTTCACCTGCGGCAAGTTTTAAATCCTCGACAATGAGCAGTTCTTTCACCGGCGCACGGTCATAAGCAAACTTAATTTTCGCGCTTTTTTCGTACATCATCGGTTTCTCAATGATTTCCATTGCTTCAAGTTGCTTTCTGCGGCTTTTCGCCATGTTGGAAGTCGAGGCGCGCACTAAATTGCGGTCAATATAGTCTTTGAGCTTCGCGATTTCTTCCAGCTGTGCTTCGTATTCTTTGAGCTGCCGCGTGACTAAATCTGCTTTCTGCGCCGTGAAAGCCGTGTAATTTCCCTTGAAACGCCGCAGGGTTCCGCGCTCAATTTCGCAGGTTGATGTAATAAGCCTGTCAAGAAAATACCGGTCGTGCGAAACGATTAACAGCGCGCCTTTGTAATCCCGCAGATAGTCCTCAAGCCACAGAATCGTATCGAAGTCAAGATGGTTCGTCGGCTCGTCTAATATAAGCAGACCCGGATTTTCGAGCAATAGCTTTGCAAGCGCGAGACGAGTTTTTTCTCCGCCGCTGAGCGTATTTATCGCACGTTCACGTGTCTCGGGCAGGAAGCCCATGCCGTTTAAAACTTTATTAATTTTCACATCGATTAAATACCCGTCGTTTGCCTCGAAAAACGCAGTTTTCAGCGAGTATTCTTCTGCAAATTTTTCAGGAATATTATCGTTTCGCAACTCTTCGAGCCGCTGTGCAATTTCAAGCAATTTCCCAAAAACGCTCCTCATTTCAGCGTTTATAGTATTTGCACCTTCAAGCCCGGAGTTCTGCGCAAGAAAGCCGATTACAACACCTTTGTTCTTAGAAATGCGGGCGTTATGCGGCTCGGGCTGTTTGTCAGGGATTTCCAGTCCTGCAATTATTCGCAGAAGCGTAGACTTCCCGCAGCCATTGATACCGACAAGCCCGATGCGGTCGCTGTCCTCAATGGTTAGCGCGGCATTTTTAAGCACCTGATTGCCGTTATAAAATTTGCTTATATTTTCAAGTGAAATAATCATAGTGTTATTCTGACACAAATTATTTTCATTTTACATCTCCTTTTCCACCAATTAAGTCGTGCGTTTCAGCGCCTCCAAGATTCGCTCCTTCGCTCTTTCGACCGTGTAAATATCATCGCCTATATCAATTCCTCGCGCTTTTAAAAGCCGCGCCAAGCGCGTAATCTGCGGCACGTCAAGTCCGATTTCTGTAATTTCATCAGCTCGCGAGAAAACCTTGTCAGTTTTCTCGTAAAGAAACACGCCGCCTTTGTTCATAACTATAACTTTATCCGCATAACGAACAATATCTTCCATCGAATGTGACACTAAAAGTATTGTAGTTCCTGAGTTTTCGTGATACTCTTTAATTTTGCTCAGAACCTTGTCGCGACCGTAGGGGTCAAGCCCTGCTGCCGGCTCATCAAGCACTAAAATACGCGGTTCCATAGCGATTACTCCTGCAAGCGCAACGCGGCGTTTCTGTCCACCCGAGAGGTCGAACGGCGAGCGTTCGAGCCAGCTGTCATGCACTCCCATAGCCTCTGCCGCGCGCTTTACGCGCGCGTTGATTTCATCTTCCGGTAAGCCGATATTCCGAGGCCCGAACGCAATGTCTTTAGCGACAGTTTCCTCGAAAAGCTGATGCTCCGAATATTGAAAAACCAACCCAACTTCAAAGCGGATACTGCGAATATCAACATCTTTTGACCAGATATTGCGCTCATTAATAATAACCTCGCCGTCCGTAGGTTTGAGCAGTCCATTGAGGTGTTGAATAAGCGTGGATTTTCCGCTGCCGGTATGTCCGATTATACCGATAAAATCGCCTTTTTCAACAGATAAACTGACGTTGTCAACCGCCTTAATTTCAAAAGGAGTTCCGATGCCGTAGCGGTATGTTAATTTTTTGGTTTCTATTGCAGTAATTTCGACAGCTCCTTTGCACATTCATCTTCATTAAGTATATCTGCAGGCAGTTCTATGCCCGATTTTCGCAGCTCATAAGCGAGTTCCGTCACCTGCGGTACATCAAGCCCGACTGCTTTTAATTTTTCAACCTCGCGGAAAATCTCGCGCGGTGTGCCGTCCATTATAACCTCACCCTTGTCCATCACAACCACGCGCCGCGCCTGCGCCGCCTCCTCCATGTAGTGCGTAATTAAAATCACTGTTATACCCATTTCGTTCAGCATTTTTATGGTTCGCATAACTTCCTTACGCCCCTTCGGGTCAAGCATTGCGGTCGGCTCGTCAAGAGCTATGCATTGCGGCCGCATAGCGATTACGCCTGCGATTGCGACGCGCTGTTTCTGCCCGCCGGAGAGTCGGTGCGGCGCGTGTTTGCGGTATTTGTAAATGTCTACGAGTTTCATTGCTTCATCGATTCTTGTGCGGATTTCGGAAGGTTCCACTCCTAAGTTTTCGAGCGCAAAAGCCACGTCTTCTTCCACGATTGCGGCGACAATTTGGTTGTCGGGATTTTGGAAAACCATGCCGACAGTTTGACGGATTTCATAAATTTTGCTGTCGTCGGAAACGTCGATATTGTTCACAAAAACCTTGCCGCGGGTTGGCAGTAAAATCCCGTTAAAGTGCTTGGCTAATGTAGATTTCCCGCTGCCGTTGTGTCCGAGAATTGCCAAAAATTCACCCTTTTGCACGGTTAAATTAATCCCGCGCAAGGCGGCGGTTTTATCGGTGACTTGTCCCTTGTCGTCGTATATTTCGTAGTCGAAATCAAGGTTTTCGGTTCTTATTATTTTCATTTTTTTCCTTT
>JAITFV010000074.1 GCA_031281115.1 Oscillospiraceae bacterium
ACGGATTGGATTATACGCAAAAGCTGTTTAGTATTAGCTACGTCCGTAGAACGCATCTTTCCATCGGCGGCTTTTAACTTCAACTGTTGACAATTTGTCAACAGTTCAGATCCTTCTTCTTTGAGCCGTTGCTTCAGCTTCCCCCAATAGAGAGTTGCTCCTCGCTGTGTAGGTTGGTCAGTTAATACACCGATAACATCAACGATAGAAACATACCAATCCTGCTCCTCCTCATTCCATTCTTTGCGAACTTCTTTATCTTCAAAGACCTTTATTTTCGTACTCTCATTCATTACTCTCGCCACCTCTCCTAATTTTGCATAATTTCGTTATAAAAATACTTCAATCTAAAATACTGTCGCCTGCCATTTGCATTACAATTTCTTTTAATTTCTTGTTCATCGGTGAGCGCGGGTCAAAGCATGCTTCAATATAGCTTGCTCATTCGCCTTCCCGGATTATGCTAAGTCGTAACAACTCAGGTTCGTATTTATATAGTTTTCCTTCCGGTCTGCCAGTCCGCCTCGAAACATTGCTTACCAAGACGATAATCGCCTATATGAGCATTTTGAGGATACAACGATTATCAGTCAAATCCAAGCCGTAAAAATTATGTATATTCACCCATGATACAACTAAAAAGTTCGTCTGGTGAATTTACAATCCACGTTGCTTTTGCCTTTTCAAATCATCAAGGTTTGCCACATGGATACCAAAAGAACCAAGTGCGTAACTAACAGATTTTGTAATCCCCACTTTTGGGTCTGTCAAAGTTCCGTCAAGGTCAAACAAACATAAATTATGCTTCACTTCACTGCCCTCCATTCCTCAATCAACTGCCGAATTGATTGTTGTCGTTGACTGCGTTCATCACTCACAGCTCGCTTGACCACATCATACAATTTTATATCCAGCGGCCATTTTTCGGGCGAGCGGTCGCTGTTTGAAAACAATGCAAACGCCGTCGCGCCCATCGCGTAAACATTCGTAATATCATCAATTTCCGCGCCAAGTGAAAATTCTTCCGGCGACATGAAACGTGAACTACCCCAAAGCCGTCCCATTTTATTTTTATATGGCGTTTTTTCATAAAAATCTATATCGCAAATGGCGGTTTTATCATTCTCAAAATCATATAATATGCTGCCGTCATAAAAATCAATAGCGACATAATTATTTGCTGCGACATGAGTGTGAAAATCTAAAATATCTTCAAATATTTTTATTCGTTTTTCCATTGACAATGTCATAAACTTTTTACGCGATAATGGGTACATAGGATGCGGACATTCTGCGTCAAGCCAATCGAAAATCATCGCAAATCCGCCGCCGATTTCTTCGCTGTTTATGTATTTGATAAGAGTCGGATGGGCTAAGTCTTTGTAAATCGGGACTGTGCGTTTTAGGTTTGTGATGGCTTCCTCTACACTTACACAAGCGCGGTCAGTCGGCGCACCAGCAAATTTAATAAAAAACCGTTTATCGCCATCAGCAATTCCGAAACATAGATTGCCGGAATCTTGGTCGTCAAGAACTTTGAAAACCTTGCCGTATCTGCGGAGAAAAGAAAAGTCAAAAGGCGATTTTAATTTCAACGGTACGCCGTCAATATATTGGATATAAAAATCTTTTAGATACCATGTTGGCACGGGGTTTTTCATGTTATCGTACCAGCGCAGAACATCTTGCGATTGCTTCATCATAACATCAATATCGGACTGTCCGAAAGGGATTGCCCAGTAAATCGACGAAAGCGTATTGCTTGAAATATAGAACGCCAACAACTTGAAAAATTCCAACGGTGGTTCACCGCCAAAATAACCTCGAAGCTGTCCTGTGGAAAAATGCGGACTGCTTGCTGCGCTCCAAACGATACGGTTAAATTCTTCCCACGGGTCGCCGAAATCATATCGGTCAAAGTCGATGATTTTTATTTCACCGTTCTCAATCATCATGTTGCCGACATGATAATCGCCATGCTGAAAACATTGTGGGCGTTTTTCAAGTAACCTACGGTTTTTTTCTATGTAGTCAACGACATAATTGTCGCCGTCAAAACGAATTCCGCACTCATGATATTTTTGGATTTTATAGTCTGTTTTACGATTGAATCGAGCCGCCCATTCTTCCACGCTAACATCGTTGGCGTTTGTATCCGACGCGGGAATGGAGTGGATTTTTCGTATAATTTCGCCGGATTTCAAACCTAAAACATACTGTTCTGTTTCGGGTAACAACGGTAAAATCGTTTCCAAATCCTCGCCATCAATCCAACTTTGGAGCAAGTAAACGCCATCCAGACAAGTACCAAATTCGATTGGCTGACACATGGGAATACCGAGCGCCGCCACTTGTTCAAGCATTGCAAATAACGCCTTTCGATTTTCGTATCGTTCAATCGGCGTTATGCGAAGTAAATATTTTTCTCCATCGGTATTTGTGACGCAATATTTTTTATCTTCCGACCAACCTTTTTTGATTGGCGTAACGACGGCAAAGCGTTCGCCGCCAAGTATATCAATCATTTTGCCGCTATCCTTTCTGCTTTTCGTTACCATCGCACAAAATGAACAAATCCGAACCCGTCACCCACAGGCATGAGTTCGGATTTATCACAAAATGACGGAGCATTATAGTCTAAATGCGAACTCGTTTAACATACGAGCCGATTGTGCGCGATCAATATAACATTCAACAACAGTCATGTTGTGTCGCTCTGCGTATTCTTTGCACTCGCGGAGTTGACCTTCAACGCTTTCTTCACGCTGACCGTCACTTGAATATCTTGCATAGATTATGACGTTCATTCATCATCACCACCGCTTTTATCTTTTAATGCTTTGAGATTTTTTGCATTGAGCGCAGTTACAACTTTTTTACCGGATTGTTTTTCATACTGCTCACGCGCTGCTTTTGCTACCGAGCCACCCTGCTTTGCTACTTTTGCAGACTCAGACATTCC
>JAITFV010000089.1 GCA_031281115.1 Oscillospiraceae bacterium
CGCTGTCGCAACAGCGCAAGCCCCTTTAACTTAAAAAGCGAAACGCTTTTTAAGTTAAAGGACTATAATACTAAAGGTCTTTTGGCCGTTCAACACCTAAGGTCGCATACAAATTATCAACGTCAGTCGGAGAAAGCCCGGCGGCGCGCGCGTTTGCGAGCGCTTCTTCAAAAGTAGGCGATGTGCTGAAGAACTTGCGTTTAAAATAATCATTTTTTATGTACGCCTGAAAATAATGATAAATACCTCTCGGTTCTATCATCATTGCCGCATTTAGATATTCCTCGGCTTTGTCGATTTCCGGTCGCGGAACAAGAAATGCCTTTCTGCCTTTCAAAACACAGACAGCAGCGTAAAAAAACATTTCAGAATTATCAAAGTTATCTTCGATTGCCTTTTCAAAGGCAGAAAGCGCTTTATCGTACAATTTGAGCTTTAAGTAACACATTGCAAGGTTGCCGTTCAGGTCTTTCGCGTCAGGCTCACTCTCCAAGGCTTTACGGTATTCGTTCGCGTATTGATTCACCATCGGCAGCGGCATTGAATTTACGCTCGTGAACGTCGAAACAATAATGGGCGCATTGCAATATTTGCAAGCCGTCTGCCCTATTTCAGCTCTCGCCTTGCATTTGCGGCACTTTATTTCATGCGACGTTGCTACCATATATACCCCCATTATGTACTGTATCTATACTTTATATATATTACATCAATTCTTTCACTTTGTCAAGAGTTTTTCGATAAAAAACACAATTTTTCGCGAACATGATTAGGCATTGGCTTTTTTAAGGACAGATGCTCCGAAAGCCGCCGCCGCAAATATTACAGCCGTAAAACCTGCCAGCATAACCGTGATGAAATTCACCCCGCCGGTATTCCCGCCGCCGCCTGTACCGCTTGTTCCGGTATCGGCAACAACATGAACAACGTCTCCGGCAGTATCGGAAGGCTCCTCGGCAGGCTCGGATTCATCCGGTGCTTCCGGTTCATCGGGTGTCTCGGGTTCCGCCGGAGTTTCAGGCTCGGCGGGTTCCTCGGGTTCGGGTCGGTTGCATTTTTCACAATCACCGCATTCGCCGCAGATTGCACAACACTCAACCTCGCACCATTGAATACTGTTAAGGCAGGGGTCGCAGGTTAAACATGCATCTCTTATATCTTCGTGCTCATAATTGCATTTTGAGCAGTTTAAGCGGGGCCAGCTGTCATTGAGAGTTTCGCAGGCGTGTCCGTCGTGGCGGTTGTCGGTCAATAAATGAAGGCTGCAAGCCCGTTGACAGTCATGTACATCCGAGTTCGTACTCACATAGAGATGTCCACCGGCCGCAGCAGAGCAAGCGGGGTGACTCCATCCGCATCTGCTGCAATCAAAGCCGAGGTGACGCTGCTGGGTTCCGCAAAGAGTACAAACATGGTAGATTAATGTATCATCAGCCTCCCAAACGTGGTCACAAACATCTGCCGCTAACACAGTTGTCACAGTCATAACGAAGATGAAAATTAGAATAACAACGAGAGATAAAGCTTTTTTCACTTTTTTCAAACCCTTCTGTAGTAAAGATTTTTCTTTATATAGCTGATTAAATTGAAAACACTGAAGTGTTTTCTCGGTAAGCGGAGCTTGCCGCCATGCCATCAGCACGGACAATCAGCTATGCAGTCAAGTCAAGCCGCCTTTGGCGGTTCGCGGCGTATACGCCGCGGGTTAAAAACGCTTTAGCGTTTTTAACTTAACTGGCTATAGTTGCATTATATAACAAAAAACGCAAAATGTCAAGAAAAATCTGACCTTTTGCGTTTTTCATACGGCTGACAGAGATTTACAGTCTTTTAACTTTAAAAGTTAAAGGAGCTTCCGCTGCGTGAGCGCACCGGCGCTGAGAGATTGATACTGTTATCCATTAGACTTCTTGCGTAACTCGTTTGCGGTAGAAGCTATTGACACTTCCCTGCCTGCACGGTATAATAGAATTGTAAACAGCGGCGTTGCTGCGCCCGCGAAACCCTGTTATCCATTTCTTAAATGGATAACAGTAAAAGGATAGTAAAACCATGATTGAAATAAAACAAAATTATACCCTCCCCGACCTGCTCGCCATAATGAGCCTGTTGCGCTCTGAAAACGGCTGCCCGTGGGACATTGAGCAGACTCACGCTTCCATACGTATGAACGTTATTGAAGAAGCTTATGAGGTCGCCGAAGCAATTGACAGCGGCGATAATGCTCTTCTGAAAGAAGAACTCGGCGATTTGCTTTTGCAAATCGTTTTCCACGCACAAATCGCAGATGAGAGCGGCGAGTATAACTTTGACGGCATTTGCGACGGGATTTGCAAGAAGCTGATTTACCGTCACCCGCACGTCTTCGGCAAATTATCTGTCGGAAGTACCGGCGAGGTGCTCCGGAATTGGGATAATCTCAAGAGCAAGTCGAAAGGTGAGGAAAGAAGTTCAGATAGCTTAGAAAATGTTCCGCACGCCCTCCCTGCTCTCATGCGCGGCGAAAAAGTGGGAAAAAGAGCGGCAGGCGCAGGCTTCGATTTTTGCGATGTTAATGAGGTTATAGCGAGATTAAAAGAGGAATTGCAGGAACTCGAATTTGCTGTTATTAATAAAAATAATGACGAAATAGAAGATGAATTTGGTGATATTTTATTTACGTGTTGTAATTTAGGGAGATTTTTAAAAAAAGATAGTGAAAAAGCCTTGACAAGAGCGATAAATAAGTTTATAATGCGATTTAGGGCAGTTGAATCGTTGGCAGAGGAAAAAGGTAAAACTTTTGCCGAAATTCCGCAACAGGAACTTAACGAGTTGTGGGAAGCTGCCAAACATAATAAAAATTTTGGAGGTTAACATGACGAAAGCAGATTTAGTCACAGCAGTAGCACAAAAAGCAGAGCTTACCAAGAAAGACGCAGACGCGGCGATTACCGCTGTAATCGATGCAATTACCGAAACCCTTAAAAAAGGCGAAAAAGTCCAGCTCGTCGGCTTCGGCTCTTTTGAAGTCCGTGAACGTGCGGCAAGAGAAGGCGTAAACCCGCAAACTCAAATGAAAATCAAGATTCCCGCAAGCAAGGTTCCCGCATTCAAAGCAGGAAAGGCGCTTAAAGAAGCTGTAGCTTCATCGAAGAAGAAGTAATATTAAGGGGCTTGAAAAAGCCCCTTTTTGAATTATATCTAAAGGAGAACCCGCCATGCGATTAGATAAATACTTAAAAGTTTCCCGCCTCATAAAACGCCGCACGGTCGCAAATGAAGCTTGCGATGCAGGTAAGGTCGCTGTAAACGGCAAGCCCGCGCGAGCTTCTTACGAAGTAAAAATCGGTGATATAATCGAAATCAACATGGGCAGAACGCCGCTCAAAGTTAAGGTTTTGGAAATAAAAGAAACGATTGGGAAAGATGCGGCAGCTTTCATGTATGAGGGGATTTAACCAGCTATACCTAATGCTAAAATCCAATAAGGGATTGACAAGAAATATTCCCGCATATTCCCCCCCTGCCCCGAATAGAATTAACTATCAGGACAGGCAGGGGTGATTTTTTATGCAAGAAAAAGAAAAAGAAAAACAAAAACCGAAACCGCATAATTATATATTGGAAAACCGCTCGAAGTTGATTCTGAGCGGCGTTCACGAAGTCGGGAGTTTTAACGAAACCGAGGCAGTTGCTTACACCGCGCAGGGTGAGCTTCGTATAAAAGGCAAGGAACTGCAGGTCGTTGCAGTTAATGTTGAGAGCGGCGATATGGAGATTACCGGAAAAATATACAGCTCGGTTTACACCGATAATACCGAGCGTATCCCAAATAATTTTATAACAAGATTGTTTAAATAGGTGAATTATGATTAGTTTAACTTATTCGGATAATATGTTTGTGCCGATTTCCGAGAGCCTTTCGCAGTTGGCGTCTTTCGCGATTTTGGGCTTTTTCTTCGGAATCTTCTATGAAATCATCAGAATAATACGGCTCTTTAAGAAGCAAAGCGACCTCGTTGTCAGTATAACAGACTTCGTTTTTCTGTCTTTTACAGGGCTTGTCACGTTCGCGTATTCAATGGAACTCGGAAACGGACAATTCCGCTGGTTCTTCATAGCAGGCGTGATTTTCGGCGGCGTTGTATATTTTCTGACAGTAGGGCGGCTGGTTTTTCTTGCGTCAAATTTCATAGTCCGGTGTATAAAACGAGTTTTTGCTTTTATAGTAAGGTGCGTGAAAGTTACTTTTTTGTTCTTCAAAAAGTATATTTTTGTACCTATATTGAAAATGTTATGTAAAATTATACAGTTTTCAAAGACTAAAATTGGTAATATCTACGTTTTTCTTAGAAAAAAGGTATTAAATTCATCAAACCACTTGAAAAGTAAGGTCAAAGTAGTATATAATAAAAGAACAATAAATAAATCTGTCGCAGGTGATGAACGAAATGTCGTCAAAGGTACAATCAGGGCAATCGGGAAATCGGCGAGGACAACGTCAGCCGCGTTCCGCAAAACGTGAAACATTTATCCCGTACTTTATATTTTTATTAATTGTCGGATACGCTGTTTTTCTGCTTATTTCTACGCAGGTTGAAATACAGGAAAAGCGCGGCGAGTACGAGGCGCTGAGCGCAAGACTTACGGAAGTTCGTGCCGCGAACGAACAGCTTGAGCGTTATCTCAGAAGCGAGGAATATCTCGCAGAATACATGGAGATGATTGCACGCGGCAAGCTCTCATACGCACACCCGAGAGAGCGAATCTATTATATTTTGCCAAGTTCTTAGTATTTTTTCATTTTTACTCTTACTTCTTTTGTTATTATCTCAATTTCGGTTCGCTTATATGAGCGAACTGTTTTTTTGGTTGGCAGAAAATGAGAAAGCACAGCCGCAGCAGCACCATCCCAAAATTATCATTGACAAATCCTCTTCAATACTGTAAAATTAAAACAAAAGGAGTGAAAATAATATGGCAAATTTGAAAGGTACAAAAACTGAAAAGAATCTTATGGAGGCTTTTTCAGGGGAAAGTCAGGCACGAAACAAGTATACCTATTACGCAGGTAAGGCAAGAAAAGAGGGCTATGAGCAGATAGCGGCGCTGTTTGAAGAAACTGCGCTTAATGAAAAAGAACACGCAAAAATCTGGTTTAAACTGCTTCACGGCGGCGATATTCCCTCGACTGCCGAAAATCTCAAAGCTGCCGCTTCCGGCGAAAATGAAGAGTGGACAAATATGTATAAGCGCATGGCGGCAGAAGCGAAAGAAGAAGGCTTCAGCGATATTGCGTCCCTGTTTGAAAAGGTCGGAGCAATAGAAAAGGAACATGAGGAACGTTATCTCGCGCTTCTTAAAAGTATTGAGACAAACACTGTATTTAAAAGAAACGAGAAATCTGTATGGATTTGCCGTAACTGTGGGCATATTATTGATAGTGAAAGCGCACCGAACAGATGCCCGGTCTGCATTCATCCGCAGGCATATTTTGAACTGCGCGCCGTGAATTATTAACAAAATATTAGACCTCTTGCGAAATTAAAAACGCAAGAGGTCTATTGTTGACAAATAAATAATTATATGCTATACTAACTATATATCGGTATTTTTATTGTGATATAGGAGGAAGAAGCTGTGATTGTACGTAATAATCCCGGCACACAAAACATTGCGAACAGATTAAATAATACCACTAATCAATTGTGGAAAACTTCAAGCAATATTGCCTCCGGCTCCCGCATTAACCGCGCGTCTGCCGATGCGGCAGGGCTTGCTATTGCTATGAAGATGAGGACGCAAATAGGCGGAACCGGTCAGGCGCTCCGTAATGTTGCTGACGGTATGAGCCTGCTTCAAACCGCGGAAGGCGCGCTCGGCGGAACGCAGACAATGCTCGGGCGTATTGAAATGCTTTCGCTTCAAGCAGCGAACGGAACCCTCACCAACGAACAGCGCGGATTCATTCAACAGGAAATAGACCAAATCAAGTCTGAAATAAACAGAGTTGCGAGCGCTACTAATTTTAACGGTATCAACTTGCTTGACGGTTCGCTCTCGGCGCAAAACGGCGGCTTGGAATTAGTTGTTGATGAAAATAATGCTGATATTCCGGCAGATACGGATATTAATGGTGATTTGGAAGCGGCTGTAAAACCGGAGACAGGCTTGACATTGCAAATCGGTGCAAACGGTGTTGCTGACCAGCGGGTTAATATTGAAATTGAGGCGATGAGCTCCCGCGCACTCAGAATATCCGGGCTTGATGTCACTACTGCGGGAAATGCTCTGAATGCAATTAACGATGCGGCAAGAGCAAGCGCTGCAGTATCCGAGCAAAGAGCCGCGCTCGGTGCGGCACAGAACAGGCTCGAACATACCGCGAATAATCTAATTACAACTTCTTACAACATGACAGCATCAAAATCAAGAATCGCGGATGCCGATATGGCGGCAGAAATAATCGCTTTAACGGCGAACAACATTAAACAGCAGGCGCAAATCGCTATGATGTCGCACGATTTTAAAAACTCAAAAGGTGTTTGGAATCAATTGTTGAACAATACGCCGGTTAGTTTTAAGGCATAGCTAAAAACAATTTAACCCCCCGCGAACATTTAATTCGCGGGGGATATTTGTGCAATCTTTACAAAACCATCTTTAAACAAGAATCAAACTAATTTTTTATCTTCGGGAATAATTTTCACCGCGTTCACTGCAGCGCTGTCCTGAGTCAGAACCGGGCTTCCGGGAGAAGCGAGGGGTTTAGTTTTAGCGACTGCTTTTTTAATAGGAACCGCAGATTTTTTCACCGCTGAAGTTCTGGAAACGGTTTCTTTTTTCGGCTTTTTTACGGAATCCTTCTGAACCGCAGTACTGGCTAACTTATTTAATTCGAGCGCAAAATGATAGTCACCTTGAACTTCAACCAAGCCGCCGGCAACTGCATCCTCAAGAGTGAATTTAGCGTTTGCAAGTTTAATAAAGTTTTCGCCCGAAGCTGTGAGCAATGCGCTCCTGTCTACATAGTCATACGGAGCGATTTCAAGAATACCGCCTCTGAACGCGACATAAAAACTTCCTTCACCCTCGCCGGATATGTTAAATTGAAACGCGAAGTCACCCTCGAGTTTACTTTTGTCAGCCTTTGAGTAAACTTTCTTAACGTCAGCGAAAATTTTTTCATATGTCATAACGACACTTCCTTTCGTTTTTGCAACTAAAGTTATTATACCACAATCTAAAATAATATGCAACCCAAAAACTGTACAAAAGTTTTATTGACAAAAGGTGAATAAATATGTATAATATAATAAAGAAAGTTTTAGGAGGAGATTTTATGCGTATTACAAATTTCGATGACCCTTTGCCGCCCCGAAGTAGCAATTACAGCATGAGAATAATACAGAGCATAAAACCGCCGTTGTAAATTTGTGATAATACAGCGCCGCGCTTTTATGTGCGGTGTTTTTTCATGTTCAAATTTCAAAGGAGAAAGAATAAGTTTGAAACAAAATACGATTGAAACGGGGGAAACGCTGTTTTCATTCTTCTTTGGTGAAGAAAGGACTTAATGAAAATATGAAAGACTTTAAAATTTATGAAGAAATGCTCGACAGCAGACAGTACAACGCGCTTCGGAGCGAGCTTTTAGACCACAACACAGCAGACATCGCGCAGCTCATTGAAAACATAAAAGTTGACAAAGCGGTGCTTATTTTCCGTATGCTGCCAAAAGATATGGAGGCAGAAATATTCGCCGAATTATTACCGGACACGCAAAAAGCGTTAATCGGTATTTTCAGCGAGACGGAAATCCAAGCCATAATTGAAGAACTTTTCCTTGATGACGCAGTTGACTTTATTGAGGAAATGCCTGCCGGAATCGCGAAAAAAGTTCTCGCTAATGCGAAGCCGGAAATTCGCGATGAAATTAACCGTCTGCTTAAATATCCGGAAGACAGCGCCGGAAGCATAATGACTGTCGAGTATGTTGACCTTAAAAGAGAAATGACGGTACGCGAAGCATTCACGCGGATTCGTAAGACAGGAACAGACAAGGAAACGATTTACACCTGCTACGTCACAGATTCGGAGCGGAAGCT
>JAITFV010000097.1 GCA_031281115.1 Oscillospiraceae bacterium
CCTCATTCGCACCACTTTGAACACGCAAAGCTGTGCATGGAAGCGGGCAAGAATGTACTTGCCGAGAAAGCATTTACAGTAAACGCGAAGCAGGCGCGTGAGCTTATTGAAACCGCGAACAAGAAAAAACTGTTACTTGCGGAGGCGATTTGGACCCGCTATATGCCGAGCCGTTTCGCTCTTGAAAAAATACTCGCCTCAAAAATAATAGGCGAGCCTTATGAGCTGACCTGCAACTTAGGTTACGATAATATTCACATGGAGCGGATGTATAAACCTGAGCTTGCGGGCGGCGCGCTTTTAGATTTGGGCGTATATGTGATTAACTTCGCGCTGATGTGCTTTGGTACTGACATAGAATCAATTATCAGCAGCGCGGATTTGCACGAGAGCGGCACTGATTTGCACAACAGAATCACGATTAATTTTAAAGACGGGAAGCGGGCGGAGTTGTACGCGAGTTTAGACGAATTCACCGACAGAAAAGGCATAATCCGCGGCAGCAGCGGTTATATCGAAGCAGAAAATATCAATAATATCGAGTGGATTCGGACTCATGCTGACAAAGCCCGGACAGTGCAGTTCGATGTACCGAAGCAGATTACAGGGCTTGAATATCAAGTTCGCGCCTGCAAGAGAGCAATCGAGGGCGGCAAAACAGAGTGCGCGGAAATGCCGCATAAAGAAATCCTGCGGGTTATGGAAATAATGGACGATTTGAGGAAAAACTGGGGGGTAGTTTATCCTTTTGAGCAGGCACAGACGCAATCAGATTGATTCGCCGTTTTTCGGAACGCCGAGGGCGTCGTTCCCTACGTTTTATATCCAATTTTATCGGAACGCCGGGGGCGTCGTTCCCTACGTTTTGTATCTATATCAACACAATCGTTTAACAGCGCTTAATTTTAAAACCAGCACATGTTTACAAGTGCTGGTTTTTTGCTCTTTTCACAATTGTCCCCGTACTCACATTTGTCACGAAAACAGTTTCTTCTGTTAATATAAAGCTTTCAGGCATACTTTCCAAGTCCTGCGAACAATAATAAACTCCTCCGCTTTTTTGCGCGGCGGCAAGGAAGCTGTTGACGCTCGGATTCACCGTTGTTCTTTCAATATCAAATACGCCGAGCAGGTCACTACAGTAAATTGAAACGTCCCCACCCAGATGTATGAAAGTGGAATTGTCCTTTTTTAACAAGCCAAGCACGTAAATCCCCCGAATTGTCAAATTCGCCGTAATCACAGGAAGTAATGAAAACCTGCGAGCGGCCTAACTTATTTACTACATAATCACGCCGTTTTGCGTCAAGCTCACCAAGTACCTCATCAAGCAGAATCACCGGTGTTTCGTTATTATATGCACGGATGATTTCAGCTTCGGCAAGCTTGAGAATAAGCGAAATGCTTTTAATCTGCCCCTGCGAACCGAACTCGCGGGCGTTAATATCGTTGATAAAAAACATGAGGTCGTCTTTGTGCGCGCCTACTTTTATGCGGAACTCCGACGGGCGCAGCCCGTAAGTTTGGTGCTTGTTAAGCATATCGACGTAACTCGCGTACAGCCCGTCTTTGTCGTTGAAGTCGGGCAGCTCGTCCTGCACATCGCCGAAGACATTGCTGCGATACATCAAAGCAAGCTCTTCCCGTCCGACTGTCAGCTCATCATAAAGTTTAATCGCAGTTTTCCGCAGCAGTTCAAAGTATTTAAGACGTCCGTATGTAAGGTTAATCCCCTGCCGAATCAAAATATCGCTCCAAATGCCAATCATATCGCGGGTATTTCGCACTGTATCGGGAGAAGCCACGATTTCGTTATTCAAAGCGGCAAGCTGCTTTAAAGCCGCCGTATAATCCGTGACAGCGCGCTTGTGCGCTTTGTTTTGCATGAGTGCAATGTTGTCGATATAATAACGGCGCAGTTCAGCCGCACCTTTGATAAGCTGGAGGTGTTCAGGCGCGAAAACAACGTGTTTAAGTTCACCGTATAAATCTGCGGCGGTTCTGAAAGGCATATCATTCATTTCTACGGATACGCGCCCGCCTGTGATTTTGTAGCTAATTACATTTTCCTTGCCGGGAGCGGCATCGGATTCAAAAAGCAGTGAAATCGAGGTTTCGGGGGCGTCTTCTCCCTCGGCGTGAAAAGGCACAAATGAAGCTGTCCGGGCGCGGCGAAAGCCTTTCCCGAGGCACAGCGAAATAGCCTCCAGCATATTTGTTTTGCCCTGCGCGTTGTCGCCGTAAAAAATGTTGACGCCTTCGCAGAATTCAAGCTCGGCTTCTTTTATATTACGGAAATTTTCAACTCTGATTGCCCTGATAATCATTTTACGGATACCTCGAATTTTTCAGTTCCAAATGTAATTATTTCGCCGCCGAAAAGTTTTTTTCCTCTTTGCCCGCAGATTTCGCCGTTCACGGCGACCTCTCCGTTTTGTATCAAAAGTTTTGCTTCGCCGCCGCTCGACACAAGCGAAGCGAGCTTCAAAGCTTGCTCTAATTTTATACAGGGCGGGCTTATATAAATCTTTTTCATATATTTATTTTACATTGTTCATCGTCAATTGTCAATCGTCAATTGTCAATTGTCAATTGGATTACCGCCCCTGCTTTTCCGCCTTTTTTTGCATCAATGAGCAAAAGGCGCGGTTCATTTTTGTTATTAGATATAATCCGCAGAACCTTCGGTTCTAAATTATATTTTCGCAAAGTGCAGATTACATCAGTCAACCGCTCGGGAATATGGCACATTTTGAGCCTTCCGCCATGCTTTAAAAGCCTGCCCGCCGCCGCTATGCAATCGCCGAGAGTACAGAGCAGCTCGTGCCGCGCAGAGCCTTGACCTTCGCGCCTGAAGCCGTCGTCAGCTTTGTAATAAGGCGGATTCATGGTGACTAAATCAACGCTTCCCGCGGGAATCTGCGTGATGTTTTTTAAGTCTTCATGTACGGGGAAAATAATATTTTCAAGCGAGTTTATTCTCACGCTCCCGCGCAGTAAATTAACCGCGTCCTCATTAATATCAAGTGCGTAGATTTTATGCAGGGGCGAACTGTGTTCGCCCGAAACAAGCAGAAACGGCACGATTCCGCAGCCGGTGCATAAATCCGCGATTACTTGTGCGGGTTTCGGTGCGGCGAAGTCGGCTAAGTTTACCGCGTCTGTTCCGAAGCGGTGTTCTTTGCTGACGCATAACTTTAACTCGCCTATTTCAAATATCTCATATTTCATTAGATATTTCTCCTAAGACGAATTTTCGCATTAATACTATATGTATAGTCCTTTAACTTTAAAATATATAGAATTTTAAGTTAATCGAGTATATTGCAAGAAAATTCAACGCAATATGGCGGAAAAGGTGCCGAAAATCTGTCATGAGCGAGGTTGGCGGAGTTGTCTATTTATCTCTCGTTGAAAGCGTTGAGTTAAGTATATAATATAAATCGCTGAAATTTTGAACCGCGAAGTCAGCGTTCAGCGTATTGTTCACATTAGGCGTAAACAGGCAAAACTTAACTCCGGTTTTATTGGCGCACTCTAAATCAACGCCGCGGTCGCCGATATAAAGAATCTCTTCCTTGTTCATATTATGCTTTTCTATGAGATGAAGAAGCGCGTCGGGCGCGGGCTTCTTCGGGAAGCCGTTGTCCGAGGTTATAAAATCTCTGAAAATATTGTTGAAGCCGTGCTTTTGCATCATGGAGAGCGCGCTCTTATCGCGGTGTGTATACAGGTAATTTAAGCTCCCTTGGTCGAAAACAAACTTACAGACTAAATAGGCGTCGTTTGCGGGCAGGGTGTGCTGATTTTCATATAAAATGCGGAAATCATTGTATTTTTCAATAAAGTCATCGTCTATTTCAAACTTTTCCGTGTAAAAATCGTAGGCATGCTGCAAGGAAATGCGCATATGCTTTTCGATTTCATTAACGTTTTCGTGAACTAAATATTCTTTTCGGAGCATTACTAAAAACGCCTGCGCTGTATGCGGATAGGTGTTGAACAGCGTACCGTCAAAGTCCCAAATTATATGCTTGAAATCCATGTGTTTCTCCTTTGATTTAGGCTATGTCAGACAATCAATGCGCCGCACGTTACTCCTGCGAAATCGCAAACGCCTCTGCCCTTTCGCCCTTTGCAGTGAAGATAAGATGGTCGGCAGTAACAGCGAGTATAACCATATCGTCTGAATCATTGATGTAATTAAAAATATCAAAATTTGCATATCTGCTGAACGCCGAAATGATAAAACAATCTTCAGGCAGTTCGTTAAAATCTGCCGCTGTTTCAATAACCGTATTACGGTTTAAAAAACGCAGAACCGGCGCAAGTTCGCTATTATTTATAATATAAGTCGGCGGCGCGTCAGCCGAGTTATAAATGAACTCGGAAACAGTATGAGCCGCTGTGTTTTCGCGTTCGGCGCGTTCGGCTTCAGCAGGAAGGGCGATAACTGCGAGATACACCCCCGAGTATAAAAAAACTAACAATAAACTAAGCGTAATAATATGCCCGCGGTAGCGTTCCGCGCAGCCCACTAAGACAAACAGCAGCGCAATTACGCAGAAAACCTTGGAAACATCGGCAAGCGACGACGATGTATTATAAATTACGAATATTATACCGAGAGCAAGTGCGGCGAATACCGTTCGCTTGAAATCCAAGCCGTGTATGAAAATATAGCAGAACGCGAACAGCACCAAAAACGGCGAAGCACTGTCTATTGAAACCATGAATGCGTTGTAAACAAGGGCGAAGAAAGCGAACATTTTCAGCGGCGAGTCTTTCTGCACAAACGCGCAAACACAAAGACAAACGCCGAGTATACCTATCCCCCATGTTGAGATTGCAAGATAATACAAATTTGCGGAAATATCGCTCACTGCGAAAAAATTAAAACCCACTGCGGCGTTAAGCCGTTCATTAATGTATAGCTGTAAAGCTGTGAAAACCGCGAACGCAGGGAAGAATCCGGGGAAAGAAAATGTTTTTACGCGGAGTATATAACGCGCATAAAACACTAAAAGTATAAATGTGATTACTAATGTCCACAACTGCGGCTCTGCGGCAGGAGCGAAGGCGAGGACTGTTGCGGCGAAAAAAGACAGAAAGAATCTTGCTGCGCGGTTTTTCGTGTTTACGGTTCTCATGAACACATAAAAAAGGAGCAGCGGCAGGAAAATGCCGAGCG
>JAITFV010000157.1 GCA_031281115.1 Oscillospiraceae bacterium
GGGGTCGACTTCGCGAACGGGAACATCGACTTCTTGATGATGCACTTCAGACCCTTGGATGCATCGCCTAACGCAAAGATTGAACTGGGGCAGTTCGGTGGTGCAAACGCTGCTAAAATCACTCCGTTTGAGGACTATCCGCCTTACATCGCGATTGATGCATGCAGCTTGCTCGGCGACCGTATAGTTGACGTAGCATCTATCGAAGCGGGCATCGCTGTTCAACACGCAGACGGCTTCCATGCAATCCAGGGCGAAATCGTTGCCTACTACGGAGACAGCTGGGAAAACCGCAGAACAACAAAAGGACCCTGGTCAGTTTTCGTTGCAAACAGAAACCCCAACGTTGCAAGATTTGAACTTGACGACGACAAGCGTATGGTTCCGAACGCTCATAACATGTTTATCATCGACCGTAACGGAAGCGGAGCCAACACAGGCGACAACTCCATTGAAGCGGGCGGAGCGCCGGGCATCATCTATATTACCTACATAGGATTTAAAGACGATGCAGGGAATTTCCTTCCCGTTAATGCAGACGCAGGCTTCAATGAACCTCGTGCCTTTAACGAGAATGTAGTTGACTTTGTTATTGAGCTCAGCGTTGAAATCGGGCTTGATTACGGCGGTATGAACTGCGTAAACTCCAGCAACCCCGAACATCAGGTCGGCTGGCTTACAGACGATGTTGACGGCATTGCCTCGCCTTATCTTGCAGAAGACTGGATTCAGGCAGAGCAGTTAATCTTAGAATTTGCTCAACCCCCAAAAGGTGAGGTTCAGCTCATTTGGCTCGGCGACGGCGGCGGCTGGCGCTGGACGCAGGAGTTGATTATTGAACCGGGCGGAACTCAAACCGTATTCAATATTGACTTAGCTTCAACTTTTGATAACTTTGACGGCTTCAAAGAGAGCGAATCAATAAAAATGCTTCTCGGCTCCTTCGCCTATCATGTAGATTGCACAAGCTGCGATGGTGATGACGAAGAATGTGACGAGTGCGGCGGAAGCGGCGAGGTGGAATTCCCTCAGACTATCGCTGACTTGCAGCTTACAAGAGCGGCTCTTGTAGTTTTCGAGTAATATTATCCCAACGGGCCATTCCGCCGACCCCGCTCGCGGAGTTAGCGGAAAGGTCTGATAAATAGTTCCCTAAATATTAAAGGAGGTTATATTAATGAAAAAGAGGATTCTTTGTATTATACTCGGAATGTTTATGCTGTTCGCGATGGTTGGCACGACGGGGTGCAATGAAAACGGCGGAGGCGTAAACGAGAACGAAAACGGAAGCAGAGACCCTGCTCCTGGCCCGCCTGCGGCGACCGGCGACACACGCACAATCACCATAGGCACATGGTTTGATATGTATTACACATCGCAGCACGACGATGTTTATGACAACCCGAGAGTCACCGATATATTAATAGCCGAGATGGAACTCGAAAATATGCGCGCTATTGAGGAGCATTACGATGTAAGGCTTGAGTATGTTAACCTCACATGGAACGGTATTCAGGAAAGTATCACAACCTCAATCATGGCGGGAAGACCTGACGTTGACGTCTACCTCACCGACTTACAGTTCGGTATTCCGGCAGTTCTCAGCCAGCTTGCAATCTCGCTTGAATCCATGGGTTTGGCAGGTTCGGACGCATTCACGGATAAAATCGTTATGAAAAGCCTCAATCTTGGTCAGGATGAAACTTTCCTGTTCAGGTCATCGTTGCTTTCAAGCATTTCGGTTTATCCGATGGCTTTCAATATGGATATGATACTTGAGCACAACCTTGAAAACCCGCAGGATTTATGGGACAGAGGCGAGTGGACATGGGACGTTTGGCGGCAGTATTTAGTTACACTGACCGACCCTACGCGCGGAATCTACGGCTGGAGCGGATACTGGACGAATATGCTGCATGGGCTGCTCCATTCCAACGGCACTACGATTGCTTCCGGCCCGACAACGACTGTTAATTCATCTCCGACCATAGACGTGTTTGACCTCATTTATACGATTTACAACCTTGAACGTACTGCGCGCCCGTGGGATGATTCAACGTGGGAAGTCAATAATAATATGTACGCGCAGGGTCTTTCGGGATTCTGGGTAACTGCAGACTGGATAATGGGTGAGTTCGGCGGCGGCGAATTGCCTTTTGAAATCGGCGTCGTGCCGTGGCCCATCGGCAATAACGGCAATAAAGAAACCAATACTCACGGCCCTGTCGGCGGAAACTGGTACATGATTCCCAGAGGTGTTGAAAATCCGAGATTAGTTTATGATGTAATATTCGACTGGCTTAACTGGTATGACTACGACCGTGAACTTGCGGAAGACTTAGAATGGTCGCAGAACCAATTTATAACCGAGCGCAATTTCAATTATGCGCTGATGATGGAGTTGAATACCGGCTTCGACATTTGGGAGTCTATGAACCTCGGCGACGGCTTCTCGATGTTGGAAATCATGAACGGCGAAACGACAGCTTCATCTTACGCAGAAAGTGTGCGCCCGCTTATTCAGGACGCACTTGATAACTTCTTCGGTTAAAGCAATGATTAACGTGTGCGGCGGGTGCTTACGAGTATATCAGCACCCGCCTGTACAATCACAGAAAAGAGGAATCTGTTTAATGAAAATCGCGAAAGTAACAGCACTGCTTCTTTGTTTTGCGCTTCTTGGCGGCTTAATGGCAGCGTGTGGCGAGGATACGCCGGAGGTGTCGGGAGAAGAATCTTATGAAAACGGCAAAGATATTGAAGATGGGGAAGAAGAAAAAACGGAAAATGATGCAGATGTTGACAATGCTATGGAGTTCAGAGACCTTACGGCGGCGCAGCTTCTGTCTGAAATGGGTGCGGGCTGGAACCTCGGCAATACTTTAGATGCAAGAGGGCAAGCAAACGGTACGCCTGAGCAGCAAGAGAGGGCGTGGGGCAACCCCACAACCACCCCTGAAATGATTCAGTTGCTCGTTGATACGGGGTTTAGAACGCTTCGGGTACCTGTGACGTGGCAGGTATGGATAGGAGAGGCGCCGGATTTTATAATTAATGAGGCGTGGATGGACCGCGTACAAGAGGTCGTCGATTACGGCATTGACAGCGGTTTGTATGTAATTCTCAACTTACACCACGAGAGATGGCACTTCCCGTCCGAAGATAACTACGAAACGGCAAAGGCACAGCTTATTGCCGTTTGGGCGCAAATTGCCGAGCGGTTCGGCGGCTATTCCGAGAGATTAATCTTTGAGGGAATGAACGAGCCGCGCATGACGGGAACCGATTATGAATGGCGCGGCGGCACCGAGGAGGCGCGCGAGGTTATAAACAAGTGGAACGAAGCCTTTGTTGAAACTGTCCGTGCGAGCGGCGGAAATAACGAACGCCGCTGGCTTATGGTGACGACTCACGCTGCTGCAAGTTTTGAGCCTCAGATTACAGATTTCAGAATGCCCGAGGGTGAAAACATAGCTGTTTCGATTCATCAGTATTTACCGCACGGCTTTGCACTCAACCCGCGTTCAAGCAATGATGAGTTCGACAGAGATAATACGGCGCACACAAGAGATATTGACAGTATGTTTGAGCGGCTGTATGACCGTTTTGTTTCGCAGGGCATACCGGTTATAATCGGGGAAATGGGCAGTATTAACAAAAACAACTTAGAAGCCCGCGTAAATGCTACCCGGCATTATACGGAGCTTGCGGCTTCGCACGGGATTCCGTGCCTGTGGTGGGACAACGGAATCAATGAGAGGAATCCCGACAGAAGAGATGAGGAAGCGTTCGGCATTATGGACAGGCGTAATCTTGAATGGTGGCACCCCGAAATCGCACAGGCGATGGTTGATGCTTTTAATTAAATTTAAACCCGCCGATATGTAAATCTTTTTCGGTTTTCCGGAATACAAAGCGTAAGTTTTGTATTCCGGTTAGTTTTTTTGCTAAATTGAAAGTATTTTCTTGATATGTCTGCCATACGAAATCAGCTTGATGGGTGAATTCGCCGAGCAATTCGTTTCCTGCGTACAGCTTGAAAGCAAACGGCTCGTTTGTATGCCAGTAAATCGCAGAAAGCTCAAATGTGTCAGAGCCGGCTCCGAAATCAATGTTTGCAAATTCCACCGAATCGCCCTCACCGCGAATCAACAGACCGCCGTCCGATACTTCTTGAAAGCTCGCAATACCCATACAGGCGGGAACAAATTCATAAGGATTAATTACAGCAGCACCGAAGCCGCTTGCGTAAAACTCGTATTCCGAAACAACCTCGGCTTGGGGTTTCCCGTTGTTACAAGTGCAGCGAAGCCGAAACTCGCCGTCGCCGGTGATTTTCAGCACTGCCAAATCATCGCAAACCTCGACAGCAGCGCAGTTGGTTTTTATACCACTGTTTGTTACCACGCTCCAGTTCAAGTCGGAATAGGTAGCATTTTCGGGATATATTCGCGCCCTAAAATTATATTCGCCGTCTTTAATAAGCTCGATTTTCCGCACAGGCACATCGTTTTTGTCAATCGTTGCCGTCACGGTGATATTTCCGGGTGACGCGGGAGCAGCGATATAAGCAACGGCTCTCCCGGAAAAAAGCTTGCGCGATGTGCTTTTATATTGGTCGTAATCAGTGCTGTCGCCGTTATCAAAACCGAGAAGTTTGCCGCCTTCCACCTGTAAATTAATTCTGTCACGGGCATTTTCAACAGGATTATTGTTAATATCAATCGTGGAAATCTCAACAGTGAGCAAGTCCTTGCCGTCTGCGGTAACTGATGTCCTGTCGGGTTTCAAGATAATTCTGTCACTGTTGCCGAAGCTTTTGCGCACGGCTTTTACATCGCCGGAAACGACAGTAATTTCTCCTGCCTCATAAGGCACTTTTTCCCACGTCAGAGTGTAATTTTCTGCAACTTTTTTGCCAAGTGAGCGATTGTTTAAAAACAGCTCGGCTTCATGCAGATTAGTGTAAACAATTACGTCGATTTCCTGTCCCGCATTGAAGTCCCAGTAAGGCATGATGTGCAGAACCGGCTCAGAACTCCACGCGGCTTTGTACAGCCAAAAAGCATCTTTTTTGATTCCCGCGGTGTCAATCGCGCCGAAATAAGCGTTTTTAGTTGAATACGGCG
>JAITFV010000277.1 GCA_031281115.1 Oscillospiraceae bacterium
CTTCATAAAATATTCGCAAATAAGCAGCATATAATCATAGGAATACAGAAAATCGGGTAATAAAAAAAAAAAAGCACGAGGATTTCCGAGAATCTGAATTGAATTTCTCTAAAAGCGAGCGGGTTAATTGAAGTGAGCGCGACATAAGCCGCCGCTGCAATCGCACCAAAAGCGATTTGCCGGACTGTGAGCTTTTTGGACATAGTTAGAAATTCTCCTTGTTTTTTTGTAGCAGTGGTTATCAAGAAACACTGTGAGAACTTATTTTATCATAAAATAATTGAATTGTCAATGCCTTAGCAAGAAAAATTTACGGAAATTTAGTTTGACTTCAAAAAACGCAAAATACGTTTAGGTTCAATCATACAATCAAGCATAAAATGCGAAAAAGCGGCTTTAGAGTCGATTGAATTTTTGTAAAGAACGCATAGAATTAATACTAAATTTCCGTGACAAATGCTTACATAGAGGTTGACTTGTCTGCTGATTTCTGTTATACTTAGTAAGTATGGCAATAATTGCCAATTATCTATATCAGGAGGACAACTAAAAATGAGCAAACAATTCGTTTATCTGTTCAAAGACGGCGACGGCTCCAACAAAAATTTGCTTGGCGGCAAGGGTGCGAATCTTGCCGAAATGACCAAATTAGGTCTGCCGATTCCCCAAGGCTTTACTGTTACTACCGAGGCTTGCACACAGTATTATGAAGATGGCGAGGTAATTAACGACGCAATTCAAGCCGAAATTATGGAAAACATCACGAAAATGGAGGGGATTACCGGCAAGAAATTCGGTGATAAAGAAAACCCGCTTCTCGTTTCTGTGCGTTCGGGTGCGCGCGCTTCCATGCCGGGTATGATGGACACGATTCTCAATCTCGGACTTAACGATGAAGTAGTCGAGGTAATTGCCGTAAAATCCGGTAATGCGCGCTGGGCGTATGACTGTTACAGGAGATTCATTCAAATGTATTCCGACGTGGTTATGGAAGTCGGGAAAGAATATTTTGAAAAGTTAATCCACAAAATGAAAGAAGAAAAAGGCTTAGTGCTTGACACCGAGCTTTCCGCCGATGACCTTAAAGAGCTTTCCAACCAGTTCAAAGCCGAGTATAAAGGCAAGCTCGGCGCTGACTTCCCATCCGACCCGAAAGAACAGCTCATGGGCGCGATTAAGGCTGTGTTCAGGTCATGGAACAACAATAGGGCAATCTATTACCGCAGAATGCACGACATTCCCGGTTCTTGGGGAACTGCCGTAAACGTACAGGCAATGGTATTCGGGAACTTAGGCGATACGTCGGGTACAGGCGTTGCTTTCACCCGCGACCCCGCGACGGGCGAGAAAAAACTATACGGCGAATATCTGATTAACGCGCAGGGCGAAGATGTTGTTGCGGGAATCCGTACTCCTTCGCCGATTACCGAACTCGAAAGAGACCTCCCGGAAGCGTATAATGAATTTGTGGCAATTTGTGATAAACTCGAAAATCATTATAAAGATATGCAGGACATGGAGTTCACCATTGAAGACAAGAAGCTCTTTATGCTCCAAACGAGAAGCGGCAAACGTACAGCGGCAGCGGCTCTCAAAATCGCCTGTGACTTAGTTGATGAAGGCATGAAAACCGAGCAGGAAGCTACCTGCATGATTGACCCGAAGCAATTAGACCACCTCTTGCACCCGCAGTTCGATGCCGAAGCACTCAAAGCGGCGAAAGCTGTCGGTAAAGGTATCGCGGCTTCTCCGGGTGCGGCTTGCGGGCAAATTGCACTTTCTGCGGCAACTGCTGCTGAATGGGGCAAAGCAGGCAAAGACGTAATTCTTGTCCGTCCCGAAACAAGCCCCGAAGACATCGAGGGTATGGACGTTTCTAAGGGCATACTCACCTCTACGGGCGGCAAAACCAGTCACGCGGCTGTTGTAGCGCGCGGAATGGGTACCTGCTGTATCGTAGGTTCCGGCGACCTCAAAATCAACGAAGAAGCTTTAACCTGCACAATCGGCGGCGTTCCCTTTAAAGAGGGTGACATTATCTCGCTTGACGGTTCGTCCGGCATAATCTACGGCGAAACGATTAAAACAGTTGAAGCTACCATTGGCGGCGATTTCGACAGAGTTATGAAATGGACAGACAAGTATAAAACTCTTACAGTTCGCGCTAATGCTGACTCCCCGAAAGATGCCGAAACTGCAATTAAGTTCGGCGCACAGGGAATCGGGCTCTGCCGTACCGAGCATATGTTCTTTGAAAAAGACAGAATCGCTGCAATCCGCGAAATGATTTGCGCCGACACTGTTGAAGAGCGCGAAAAAGCTCTCGCAAAGCTTGAACCCATGCAGCAGGGTGACTTTGAAGGTCTGTTTGAAGCTATGGGAAAATACCCCGTAACCATCCGCTTCCTTGACCCGCCGCTTCATGAGTTCTTGGCAGGTTTCAGTGAAGAAGATATCGCAGCACTTGCTAAAAATGTTAATAAATCTGTCGCTCAAATCAAAGAAATCATTGATTCTCTGCACGAATTCAACCCGATGATGGGACACAGAGGCTGCCGTTTGGCGGTAACTTATCCCGAAATCGCAGCTATGCAAACCCGTGCAGTTATAAAAGCGGCTATTGCTGTCAATAAAAAAGGCATGAGCGTTGTTCCCGAAATAATGATTCCGCTCATCAGTGAAGTTAAAGAACTCGCTTACGTTAAGAAAGTGGTTGTTGAAACCGCCGACGCGCTGATAAAAGAATCCGGCGCAGACCTTAAATACATGGTCGGAACAATGATTGAGATTCCGCGAGCTGCACTTACCGCTGACGAAGTTGCGGGTGAAGCCGAATTTTTCTCATTCGGAACCAACGACCTTACGCAGATGACCTTCGGATTCTCGCGCGATGATGCAGGTAAATTCCTTGATGCTTACTACGAAAAAGGCATTTATGAATTCGACCCGTTTGCGAAGATTGACTTCATCGGCGTCGGCGAACTCATGAAAATCGCCTGTACAAAAGGACGTCAAGCCCGCCCGAACCTCAAGCTCGGTATCTGCGGCGAACACGGCGGCGACCCGGCTTCCGTAGCATTCTGCCACACAATCGGACTTGACTACGTTTCCTGCTCACCGTTTAGAGTGCCGATTGCAAGGCTTGCGGCGGCGCAGGCGGCGATTGAAGGCGGCAATGTAAGTAATAAAGGGTAATAGTATCAATCTAATAAACATCCGGCTTTGATAAGCCGGATTTTGTTATGATGCTGTTGCGACAGCACCCGCAGTCCGTAGATTGCGGAGTCCCCAATGATGTTGTTTGAC
>JAITFV010000315.1 GCA_031281115.1 Oscillospiraceae bacterium
GAACATTCCCGCGCAGTAATCCGTATCACGATTAATAACAAGCACTTCCTCCGCACTTAGTTTCTGGAAGCCGGATTTGCAGTTTCCAAGGCTTGAGCATTGCAGATTCTCATGAGTTAAAAACTCGCGGCAAACAGGAAAGTGATAGATTCCGCGGCTCTTCGTCCCTGAAGTGGTTTCGCTGCCGTATATCAGCCAATGGGGATGTTTTTTGTGGTGCGCTTCGTACAAATGCTCACCGTAATTATAGCCTGCGAGGTCTACGATTTCTGCGCACTTCTGTGCGGGTTCCCACTCCATGTAGTTCGAGCCGATGGTGGTCGGCGCGTTGCAAAGCGGGTCATGTAGCCGAACGGCGGCTTGCAGTAGCTTTGTAATTTCAAGCCCGCGCAGAGGGGAAGCGTGAGTATCAATGATTTCGTTCCCGATACTCCACATAATGAGGCAAGCATGATTGCGGTCGCGCCGAATCCAGCTCGCGGCGTCTTTTTCGTACCACTCGGCAAAAAACCGCGAGTAGTCAAATTCGTTCATCGGCATTTCCCAAACATCAGTGAACTCACTGTTCACTAAGATTCCAAGCTCATCGCAAAGCTCCATAAACTCCTTGGCAGGCGGATTGTGAGCGGAGCGAACGGCGTTCGCGCCCATTTCTTTCATGGTTAATAATTGCCGTTTTGCCGCTGCCTTGTTAAAAGCTGCGCCCAAACAGCCTAAATCGTGATGAAGGCAGACGCCGTTAATTTTAATGTTTTTATCGTTAAGGAAAAAGCCTTTGCGGGAATCAAAACGTATCTCACGGAAGCCGACTTTGCAATTAAGCTCATCAATAACAGCATTACCGCACATCAGCTGCGCTGTTAATTCAAATAAGCACGGGTTTTCAAGCGACCAAATTTCCTCAGGCAAAACCGTAATTTCAAAAATATTTTCTTTTGTCGTAATCCTGTTCTCAATTAAAAATTGAGAACAAGGTTCTGCGCGCCGATTTTTAATCGGGATTGATAAAATACTTGCGAGCGTGAATAAAACGCTGTCATAGTCTGCTCCGATAACTTCTGCGCTAACCTTGCAGCTCCATGCATTTCCGCGTTTTTCTGCATTAAAATACAAGCTGTCTGTTTCAAGATAGGTTTTCTCGGTTTCAAAAAGCCAAACCTTGCGGTAAATACCCGCGCCTGAATACCAGCGGGAATTCGGCGAAACATGCCGCACGAGCACAACAACTTCATTATCACCGGCTTTCACAAAATCAGTTATATCCGCTTCAAAAGCGGTATAACCGCACTTCCAATCCATGACGAAGCTGCCGTTTACATAAATTGTGCAGTCCATGTAAACGCCGTCAAAGTACAGACGATAGCTTTTGCCGGGGCTAAAGTCAAGCGTGAATTTTTTCTTATACCAGCCGTAAGAGGTTTCGTATAAATTGTTCACGTCATGAATAAGCCAGTCGTGCGGGATTTTCACGGGGCTGAATTTTAATTTCGCGATGTCCTTGAAGTTTGCATTTATACCGGTTTTCGCGAAAAGCCAGTTGTCACAGAATAAATATTTCATGTTATTCTTCTCCGAAATACGGTGTTATTTTAATTACTTCAAGGGCGTGGCTGTCAACTTTCGTTTCAAATTTTTCTTTGAACGCGCCGAGGTCTTTGTCAGCCCACAGGTCTTTGACAGCGCAGGTTAAGTCGGCAGGGAGGTTAAGCTCTTCCCAGTTTATATTTATCGCAGCGGTTACACAAGTCCGGTTGTATAACCCTACTGCCCACGAAACGTCCGACAGAGGCTTCACCCACACATCAATGCCCTCAACAGAGCGGATTCGCCGCCCTTGAATCCCAAGAATGTCCTGGTTTACTGCGATGAGATTTTTATTGGTAAGTGTGGATTTTGTGACATCGTTAAGTTTCCTCACGTCACAGCCGACAATAAGCGGCGACGCCATCAGGCACCACAGCGAAAAATGCGCGCGATACTCGATATCGGTGCAGCCCGGTCCCGTCCAGTCGTTCCACTTGTACATTCCCACTATCAGCATATCGGGGTCGTTCCAGCGGCAGACTCCTGCATACGGCTGCGTATTTTCAAAAGTTCTGTCAACGATTGTGTTGAAACTCAGCGCCCAGGTGTCAAGCTGTCCATCCCAGAGGTTTTTGATATCGGGTGTCGTTCGCCACATCTGCCCCACACCATACGCCCAAAGCCACGGCTCTGTCTTGCCGTGTTCGCACATTGAAAAAAGGATTTCCCGCCCTGTTTTTTTGAGCGCGAGAGCCATTTTAAGATACTCGGTTTTGCAGCAGCGCGGCGGGTCCTCGCCGGGGAGCTCGCGGTTATCGTACTTGAGGTAGTCGAAACCCCAGTCTGCGATTGCCTGCGCGTCCTCGAACTCGTGACCAAGGCTGCCGGCTTTTTCGTTATATGTGCGGATTCCGCAGCCGAGGTAAATCCCGATTTTGAGTCCTAAGCTATGTACGTAGTCGGTGAGCGGCTTGAAACCATTCGGGAACATTTCCGGATTAATGACTAACCGTCCTTCCGTGTCACGTTCCGGAAGCATCCAGCCGTCATCCATATTAATATACTCGTAACCGGCAGTTTTTAAGCCGCTTGAAATAAAAGCATCTGCGGTTTCTTTTATTAATTCCTCAGACGGGCTGCAATCGAACGAGTTAAACGAGTTCCATCCCATAGGGGGCGTAAGCGCCGGTATTTTGTTGTAATCCATGATTCCTCCTGATTGTTACGTGCGATTATTCGAGCGAACACAGTTCGCCCCTACCACGCATTATATAGAAACATATCCTAATACAAACGGGAGGCAAAGTCAATTTGCCTCCCGTTTCTTTATGTTTTTACTTTGATGTAAGACTCGTTTTTACTTCCTTTTACGGCTGAGTACTACTGCGCCGGCTGCTGCAAGAGCAATTGCGGAAGCAACCGCTACATCACCAACACCCGCTTTCGCGCCGCCGTCTTCGTCACGAGGTGTAGGAGCAACAGCACCGCCGCCGCCACCACCGCCGCCCATTACGAGGGTTGCGCTTGTGATGATTTCAGCAAGACCATCGGAACCGAAGCCGATTTTTGCTGCTTCTTCATCGCCGCCGCCGCCGGATACTGCATCATCCCAGCCTGCGAGAGCTTTGAGGTCAATATTGATAGTTGTGCCTTGTTCAGGGCCGAATACTACGGGGTCTGTCCATCTCCAGCCGTTGCCGCTGCCGAAGTAAATGAACTGTACGTTGTTTTCCGGCTCTTCGGAAAGTTCAACAACGAGATGGGTTGCCGCTTGCAACATTTCAAGTGTCAAATTGGTGGAAACATCGTCTGCACCGTCAGAGAACCAAAGGTAACGCCAGCCGTCAGTATCGTCAGCTGCGCCGAGGTTGTATGCAGAAGCGGGAATCGCGAATGCTGCGAGCATTAAAACTGCTAAAATTGTTACTGCAAATTTTTTCATGATATAAACTACTCCTTTAAAAATCGGTATGACATTCTTTGCCATCCTATAGTTAAACCTATTATAGCACCTGTTTAACTGTTTGTCAAGTACTTGTCAAGAATTATTTTCCTATTTTTTCCAAAAGTCACAAAAAGACCTGTCAAAAAATAAAATATTTGTTGTATTTGTTATTAGCAATTCCCTGATCAGGCTCGTTTAACCTTGAAAAATTTTTCCGCCTATGCAATGATTCCGCCAAGTTCAAATGAATAAATCCACTTCTCTGATACCTTTGAACCTGTCATTTCCCCGATTGCGCGCGCGTAAATTTCAAGCTGCTTACGGTATTGCCGTATTAAATTCTCGGAAGATATATTGCGGTTGGTTTTATAATCCACTAAAATTATATTTTCATCTTCATAAAAAAACATATCCGCGATACCTTGCACAAAAGGTTTTTCACCCTCAAAAAGCACATCGTATTCTGCGGGGCAGCCGAGCTCGGAAAGGTTTATCTCGGTGCAGAGCTTGAATTCTTTGCAGATTTTTGCACTTGCGGAAGCTCGCTTGCCGAGCGGCGAGGCAAAGAACGCTTCTATTTTTTCGTGTTCAATCGCTGCGAACTCTTCTTCCGTGAAGCGGCTTTTGTGATTTTGCATTTGCTGCTTGAAGTTCCCGGCTTTAAAATCAAGCAGTTCCATCATTTTATGATAAGCGTCGCCGCGCTTTTTCCCGGTCAGTTTCTTGTTTTTCATGAAAGACGCACTGCGCGGAAAAACAGTGGGTTCGTCTTGGTTTTCGTCTTGTATTGAAAACCCGGCACTTTGCACACCGACCTGCGTAGCGGTAACGCGGCGGGGGATTTTTGTCAGAGGTTCACGGGAGTAAACACGCTTGGTTGCCGCGATTAGCTCCTGCGATTCATCAGCAGGGGACGGCGGCTCTGCCGTTATCTTCTGCGGAAACGGGCAGACAGGGGTGTCCGTTTCTGCATAAATCGTTTTTATGTCAGTTTGCATCAGCCAGTTTAGGAATGAATTTTTCGCGGGTTCCTGTTCGGGTTTTAATGCTGCGGTCAGAATTAATTTATCTCTTGCCCGCGTACACGCTACATATAATTTCCGCATTTCTTCGCTTACGGCG
>JAITFV010000121.1 GCA_031281115.1 Oscillospiraceae bacterium
ACTTTGTAACCACGAGCAGTTCATAAACCGCAACTACAGAAAGCGCGGAAATAATCACGATAAACAGAGGTAGAAAATCGACTATCAAAACTAAAATCGCTAAAAAAGCCGCCACAGCCGCTGAAATTATTCGTCGAGCCAAAGTTCGTGCCTCCTTTTTATTTATGTATATCATGCTTATGAGAATTTTTTAATACGGTCCCCATTTTTTATCAATTATCCAATATAAAAATATGCCAACCACAAGAAATCCGATTCCTCCAAAAGTAAGCCGCATAAGCACAGGATTAGAAGAGGCGGCACGTAGAGCTGCCCGCTTGGTCGTCAGGGGTTACTAAAAGAGATATTATAAAGACTGTTCCCCCTATTATGCATAATACTTTTGCTAATTTTTTTAAAAAGCGTTTTAATTTATCATTCTTTTTGCTTGTCATTACTAATATCCCGCTTATAAAAAGATTCCTTTATAACTATAACCACCCCGTCGGGCTACGCTCGCCACCCCTCCGAGGAGGGGAATTTATTTTCATTTCACAGTACCCAATTCCCCTCCTTGGAGGGGTGCCGCTTTAGCGGCGGGGTGGTTAAACCCCTCCAAACCTCCTGCCCCTCTCCGCAAACTCCTCGAACGCCTTATCAAGCTCTCTCTTCCCGAAATCGGGAAAGAACGTATCTGTATAATAGTACTCGGCATAAGCCGCCTGCCAAATGAGAAAATTAGAAAGCCGCTGCTCACCGCCGGTACGGATAATCAAATCCACGTCCGGCAGACCTTTTGTGTAGAGATAATCCCCGAAAGTATCTTCATTTAAAGCAGATAAATTACAACCCTCGGTAACAAGCCGCTTTACAGCGTGAAGAATCTCATCCCTCCCGCCATAATTTAATGCGAGCGAGCAGGTGAAGCCTGTGTTGTTCTTGGTTGCATTTTCGGCTTCGAGCATTTTTTCGCGGGTTGAATCAGGGAAGAAGCTGAGCTCACCGATGAATCTCAGCCTCGCGTTTTTCGCATCCATCTCGCGGATGTCGTCTAAATAATCATCAAACAACTTTAATAGCGCCTCGACTTCATCTTCCGGGCGTTTTTGATTTTCGGTTGAAAAGGCGTAGAACGTGGCAAATTTAATCCCAAGCTTCATGCAATGGTCTGCACATTTTTTGAACGCCTTCGCGCCTTCCCGATGCCCGAGCTTGCGCGGTAAACCGCGCTTCTTTGCCCAACGCCCGTTCCCGTCCATTATAAAACCTACATGAACAGGCAAATTCTCATAAATCATATTATCCTTAATAAAATTATCCGTTACACTTTCATGACTTCTTTTTCTTTATCGGCGCAGACTTTGTCGATTTTCTCGATGTTTTTGTCCGTAAGCTTCTGCATCTCTTTTTCATAGTCTTTCATGTCGTCTTCGGTAATTTCGGACTTTTTCTTCATATCTCTGAATTTTTCAAGCGTATCCCTCCGGGCATTGCGTATTGCGACCTTCGCATTTTCGCCGTATTTACCGATTTGCTTGCAGATTTCTTTCCTGCGCTCTTCGGTTAATTGCGGGAAAACAATGCGCAGCGACTTGCCGTCGTTAGTGGGATTAATCCCGATATCGGACGCCATGATTGCTTTTTCAACAGCTTTCAACGCGGCAGCGTCCCACGGTGTCACTACAAGTATACGCGCTTCCGCTACGGAAACTGCCGCCAACGCATTAATTGCCGTCGGTGCACCGTAATAATCTACGCTGATTTTGTCGAGCACTGCCGGATTTGCGCGCCCCGCTCTTATTGTGGAGAATTCAAATTCCAACTGGCTGATTATTTTCTCCATTTTTTCTGTAGCTTTTTTTACGTGTTCACTCATTGTTTTATGTTCCTTTCTGTTATTTTCCTCTGTAGTGAGAGATTGCTTTGCAGTTTGCAAGCGCCGGGATGAATTTTATATGATTGCAGTTCCTATTTTTTCGCCCATGACGGCGCGGTAAATATTATCGGGGTCATCTAAGTTAAATACAATCAGTGGTATGTTATTTTCAAGGCACATCGCCGCCGCCGTGCCATCCAAGACCCGTAAGCCGTTCACCAAGATTTCCTTATGCCGCAGAGTTTCGTACTTAACTGCATCTTTGAAAACATTCGGGTCCTTGTCAAAAACGCCGTCTACCATTGTTGCCTTGAGCATTATATCCGCTTCGAGTTCTGCAGCGCGAAGCGCCGCCGCTGAGTCGGTGGAGAAGAATGGATTCCCGGTACCGCAGCCGAAAACAACAATTCTGCCTTTCTCCATGTTGCGCACCGCCTTCTGCCTTATGTACGGTTCTGCAATCTGCGACATTGTAATCGCCGTCTGCACCCGAACCTCACAACCGAGACTTTCGAGCGCGTCCCCGATTGCGAGCGCGTTCATAGCCGTCGCGAGCATACCTATTTGGTCAGCACGGACTTTATCCATGTTTTCGCTGGTGCGCCCCCGCCAAAAATTCCCGCCGCCGACCACAATCCCGATTTGTGTACCCTCATTGTAGCATTTTTTTATGCTCTTGCAAATCGTCAGCACTGTCGGCATATCAAGCCCGATTTTCTTACTGCCGCCGAGCGCCTCACCCGACAGCTTCAGAATAATTCTTTTGTACTTCATGTTTCCATTAAGTCCTTTCTTCATCAAACGCATACATAATTTGAATCTTACCTAAAACGTTCATGTTTTTGCACTTTTCGTTTAACTCTTCGCGGGAAATTTCCGGTGTTATAAAGGCGGTTTCGCTTTCCGGAGCATTTTGGCGCGCTAAGAACGAAACATCCCCGAAAAGCCCGCTTATTTTTGTTTTATCCGCGTTTGCACGTAAATAAAATCTGTGCTTCTGCTTCTCGTAATCAACTACGCAGCTTTCCTTGCCCTTTTCTTTCCAAATAATGTTTTTGCTTTCGTTTCTGACAGCGTTCAGAATATCCGCAACAACCGCGCTCGCCGTGGGGTATTTACCGGCGCCGCGACCATAGAAAACGACTTCGCCGGTTGCCGTTCCTTTAACCAATATCGCATTGAAAACATCATCAACGCCCGAAAGCTGGCTTTCCACCGGCACAAAACAAGGACACACAACGATTTCCAAGCAATCGCCAAATTTCTGTGCAGAAGCAATAAGTTTTATCACGCCGCCCCAGTTCGCGGCGTATTCCGCATCTTCCTTGGTTATTGACGTTATGCCCTCCGTGTATACATCTTCGGGGTAAATATGCTCGCCAAAGATTAACGAAGCTAAAATGCAAATCTTACGGCAGGCATCGCCGCCGCCTACATCGGCTTCAGGGTCACTCTCGGCGTAGCCGAGTTCCTGCGCTTTTGCGAGCACTTCCGCAAACTCTGCGCCTTCTTTAAGCATTTTTGTTAAAATGTAATTAGTTGTGCCGTTGAGTATTCCGGCGATTGAGGTGATTTCATCGGACATCAAGCACTGCTGAAGCGGTCGTATTATCGGAATCCCGCCGCCGACGCTGGCTTCAAAGAAGAAGTTGACGTTATGCTCTGCGGCTATTCTAAGCAGTTCTGCGCCTTTTGTTGCCACAAGCTCCTTGTTCGATGTAACTACGCTCTTCCCTGCTTCAAGTGCGCGTTTAACGCAATCATATGCAAAAGTTTTCCCGCCGATTAATTCCGCGACGACCGTAACTTCCGGGTCATTTACTATGACATTAAAATCTTTGATAAACTTATCCGCATACGGACTTTCGGGAAAATCCCGGATATCAAGAATGTACTTTATATCAAGGTTTTTCCCGGTATTTTTGCAATAATTGCTTTTATTTTTGCAAAAAACCTCAACGGTTCCGGAACCGACCGTTCCGAAGCCGAGTATGGCTATTTTTGACATTTTAAATTTCCTCA
>JAITFV010000176.1 GCA_031281115.1 Oscillospiraceae bacterium
ATTCGGAGCCGGAACGTCTGCTCCGCCGTTTTGAGTTACGGGCTTGTCATCGCCGCCGCCGTTTGTGCTTTCTTCGTTGCAGGCAGTCAGCATTCCCGCAAACAACGCAAGACAAATCATCAGCGCGAGAAGCTTTGGAATTTTTGCGAGTTTCATAGAATTATTCCTCTTTTCTTATTAATTTTAGGTTTATGTTATTATGAGATTAACCGACTATTCCGCTGCGTTCCACCCCCTCGATAAATTGCTTTTGTAACAGCACATAAAGCGCAACCACGGGAATTATAACCAATACAATGCCCGCATATAAATACAAGGTAGAAATCGCCGGGTCAAATACCTGGTCTAAGTTCGATATATTCGCTTGCAGGGACGTGATTTGCTTACTTATTGCTATATCGTTGCTAATCATAAATAAATTCGAGAAGAAAGTATCATTATACTGCCAAACAATTGAAAAAATCGTTACTGTTATAATCGACGGCATGGCGTTAGGCATCATTATACGCATATAGGTGTAAATCGCTCCTGCGCCGTCTATGGCGGCAGCTTCTTCAATTTCCTTCGGCAGCCCGCGGAAGAACTGGTTGAATATGTAGATGTATAACCCCGCGCGCAGCCCTGTTCCGAGCAGAGTCATAATAATCATCGGCGCGGTTCCGCCAAGGAATGAATTAGGGCCCCCGAGCAGATTTATGCTTTCGCCGTTGTTGAGCAAACCTACAATACCGAGCGGGTTGAAATCCATGAACGTTGTATAGAGCGGCAGCATTACTGTATGCGAGGGGATAACAATCATGATTATAACGCAGGCGAAAAGGATTTTTTTGCCGGGGAAATTATGCCGTGCAAAACCGTAACCCACCATCGAGCAGACTAACAGCTGCACTATCGTCAATCCCACAACATAAAACATCATTCTGAGCATAACATCCCAGTAGCTCATGCGGATAATCGCGAGCTCGTAGCGTTCAAGCGTAGGGCTCTGCGGTATAAGGTAAACAATCGGGGAATATGCGTCAGCGTTGGAAAAGAAGGAATTCGCAACTATACCAATCAGCGGTCCGAGAATTACGTAACTCAAGCCTAAAATCAAGGCAGTGCGGAAAAAAGCAATCAGCAAATCCTTGCCTTGTTTCAAAGCCCGGTGCCGTTCGTTTACGAAATGCTTGTCGTTATACTTTGCTTTTATTCTGCCCTTGAAGTTTTCCTGTATTTCTTCCTGCATTTCCTTTACTTCCTGTACGTCATGCATATTAAATTCCTCCTCCCTTTAGTTATGATAATAAGTTTTTCGTGAAATCAGCGCGCAGGCGACAAACAACAGCAGACACACCGCCAGCATACTGACTAAGCTGAACACCGAGCCGAGCGAGAAATCGTGCAAGAAGAAGACAGTGTCGTAAGATAATCTGACCACAGGGCTTCTTATAAATGAGTCAACAACCGTGTAGACTACGTTCGTGACTATAAGCGGCGATACCATCGGGAAAGTGACTTTCCAGAATGTTTCATAAGGCGTCGCTCCCTCGATTCTCGCTACTTCATAGAGCGCGGGTGATATAGACTGCAAAGCCGCAATGAATATTATCATCTGAACGCCGGACGCCGTTATAATCAAGTTAATCCGCATTACCGCATCTACCACATAATCAAGCATTTCCATAGGCAGCCCGAGCTCGCTCATCATGTATATATAATACATCATGTTCGGGCCGGAAGTTCCCGCGGCCTGCACTACATCTGCCGAAACGGGACTCATGCCGCCCATCATCATTGCGCGCGCCATAGTAATCGCTATGTTTATCGCCTCGGAGTTAAGTATAACAGGCATGAAAAATATAGCTCTGACGAATGTTCTGCCTTTGAATTTCTGGTTCAGAACCAGCGCCATAAATAAACTGAAAAAGATAATGAGAAGCACGTCAATGCTCATATCAAGGAGTGAGCTGAACAATTGCTGATTGAAAGAGCCGTGTTCAGTAAAAGCGTGTCTGAAGTTTTCAATTCCGATAAATCTCAGCTCATATCCTGCTGCCGCGCCTTCCGGCATAATTGTTTCGGAAAAACTGAACCGGATTGTCATAATCAGGCTGCGGAGATAAAACACCGCAAATCCGATAATGAAAGGTGAAACAAACAGCAGCCCTCTTATGGACCTTTTATTTTCTAAGGTTAATCTTTTCATCGAGCTACCCCCCCGACGGAAACATTATTACCGTCTATTTCAATAATCACGCCGTTATCGTAGGTTACTCTTCGCTGCCCGTCAGGCAGAACCTCATGCTCTGTAATTGCGCTTCCGGATACTCGGCTCAGCACTTCGTTGACCGCGCTGTAAATTCTTACGGAGGAATCGCGCCAGTTATCAAAGGTTGAAGCATGAACATGATTCTTTCCGGTGTATTTAAGTTCAGCGGAAGCCTCGGCAGTAAATGTGAAGTGCGGCGATGCGCCGAATTCTACAAGCCGCGCTATTATTTCATCCTCATCGAAAGCGCTTGAAAGATTGATTGGCGGGCCTGCATAATTCGCGGAACCGGAGAGGAGCATATGGTAGAAAGGTATTTCTTCGTCTACTATATATATCGCGTTATGAGAAATCGGCACATTAATAAAGTCGCTGCCGAACGCAAAACTGTATGCGTTCCCGCCGGAAACCATGAGCGAGTCAACAGCGCCCGCAAGTCTGCCGAAGCTGCTGACAACAATATCCCTTGCTTCTTCGCGGTTAATCATCTCGGTGCGCTTACGGTCGGAATGTAAATCATCACCTAAATCCCGCAACGAAATTCCCGTAACGTTATATCTGCCGAATGCCTTTAAGAAATCATCGACATAACGGCCTAAAAACTTAGGCGAAACCAAGCAATGCAGTCTTTCCCTGTAACCCATACCTGTTATGTTTCCGTAGCAGTCGGGGCAGTTAAACCCTTGAATCGCCACCATACCGGGCCCGTAGTAACGCGAGGTTTCGATTTGCCAGTTAAAGCGCCTTGAAGCGAATGTTGCCTGCTGGAACGCAACGTCAAGGAACAGCTTCCCGCCCATGCTTTCCACTCTCTGCGATAAGTTTTCAAGTTCGCTTTTGTCTCCGAGCTGTCTGACGAGCCGGATTCTGTCGGGTACATCGTGATAATAACCTCTGTTGAACCAGCCCTGATAATTAATAACTTGATTCGCTATACCGCTTGCCGCGAGTGTGTCGGAGATTTCCTTAGCCTGCGCGAAAGTCGTCACCGGGAACTGCCCGAAATATCCCACCGAAAGGAATCTTCGCTGCCCGATTGTACTGCCGAGAAGCGACATATAGAAGGGGATATCATCTCCGCCGGCGGCATTGTTCGGAGTGAGTACGCCGCGTTCAATTAAAGACTCGCGGGCATAACGCGCCATTCCGGAATAACCGTAATGTTCGTTTGTAAGGAAACTGTATCTGACAACTAAATCTACATCGGCAAAGTTCATTTCAACGACCGGCAGTTCAGCTTCGTTGCCCGTTGAACCGAACATAGCCAGCGATAATGAACCGCGGAGCGTAAACGAAGGGTAAACATAGTTGTAAGAGTTCGTCTTGTTTTGAGCGGCAGGTATACCGATAATTCCGGCAACGCTCGCTGTTATGTCTGAGAGCGTATCGCCGCTCTGAATTTCGGCGAGTATACCCTGCGGATTAGCGCCTGTGCGCTGGATTCCGAAGTACGGCATACGTGCAGGCTCACTGTTGCCTAAAACAATGAACTCCTGCATCAGCGGGTCAAGGTCATAAACGTACTGCATATAATCGTCTGCGAAGGTTTTCCCGTTGTTGAAATATATTATAGAACCCGAACCGTTCGGAACCATCAGGTAGCCTTCTTCTTCCGCGCCGCCCGCTCCGAATGAACGCAGGAGCTGTATGCGGAAGAGTCTGCCGCCGCCTTTTTCTGTAATCTGCCCCGTCGGTATGCTGACAACAAGGCTGTCTCCGTCAAGGCGGTATTCAAGCGGAACGACAAATGCAATCGGTATTGCGCCGCCTGCGCCCGAAGCTTCTAAATCCGCCATTAAGTCTGTTTCTGTATATCCCATTTCCTCGAACCGCTCGTTGAGCCGTCGCAGAGTTGCCTGCCCTGTGCGCGAGGCTTCATTCAGCTGTAAGAAGCCGGGGGCTTCATCAGACGGCTCATAGCGCAGAGTTACGTCTCTTGCGTCCCTTTCGCTATCTAATCTGCTTGTAAAAAACTCAAGCCGTTCAGCGGAGATATAAAGCGGAACCGAACCGTACTGATACGACATGTCGCCAAGTGTATAAGTTATGCGGAGACCGTTTACAAGCGACTCGAACTCAAACTGCCCGAGCGAAGTCGAAAAACCAAACGAATTATATATGCCCGGCAAACGATTTGAGTCGTAAAACTCGACAATCAGCTGCGATTGCAAAAACGACTTGTTTACTTCACCCGCAATAGGGTCGTCGGCTGCGCCGGGCGGATTTGTAAAAGTAGTAACGCCCGTCCGTCTGTCGAACACGGCAACCTCAGCCGTTTCGGGATTAACGAACAGTTTAAGCATTTCATTATTTGCAGCTAAAACCATGCCCGCGGGCGCATCGGAGTCGCTCGTGCCGCTGAACGGCGTCCCTGCTTCAAACTCCGCAGGCGCAGTCAGAACATTTCTGTAATCTCTGTGCAAGCGGTAGCGGAACGTCAAATAACCCTGGTAAATCCCAATGATTAAAGCCGCCGCGCCTAATATGCAGAGTAATATTTTTGTGCCTAACTTCATAATTCTATCCTTTTTCCCTTAACCTAATACCTGAATATCATTTCCGTGTAAATGCTGCGCATGAATATAAAAATCTGATTAAGCAGGTCATAAATGAGCAGCGCGAGGAAGATTAATATAAACATCGCGAAAAACGTAAGAACGAGCGTAATCAGCGTTTTTAACAGGCTGTAGTTATGAACGGTCATAATTCCCATTAAGATGAGAATTGCTGACCAGCCTATACCGAAAGCGATTGCGAAATAATAAAATACTTCTTCCCCTGCCGCTAACACGTGTGATAAAAGCGTAGCGGGTACAAACACGGCGATGAGCGGCGTCAGCGAATAGCCGGTAACAGTTACTATATCTTTGAGCCTTCCTTCGCCGTCCATCAGGCAGGTGACTGACCAGTTCCCTACGCAGAATAAAATGAACAGGAGACATACCGCGCCGATTTCCGTCAAGCCGTTTACTGTTCGCGGGTCTACGTTATTTACTATGAAGCTGGCGAAAATCCTGTTCATCGTAAACACTAACCCGAACAGCAGCACACAAACGAGCGCGACCGGAACGCTCCCGTGTTCGCGGTGCCGGATTTCATAAAAGGAATCTAACGGATTCGTGAAGATTCTGCGGTAATAATTCATTTTTTCTTTTGTGAAATACTTACCCATCTTAACCGGTTACCCCCATTCTGCTTCTTCTTCTTCTTTTCTCTTTTTCCTGCGCCTCGCTGCCGATACGGTAATCGGTATCCCAATTGCAAGAACCACGACAGAAGTTAATATCCATGCCATATTTTCTTTTAAAACGTCATTGCGGTATCTTTTGAAAGCTACCGAATAAAATGTGCGGTCCTGCCCCATTTGCAGGTATCTCATGGCGCTCAGGTTATCGCCGGCTGTTAAATACGCTTTGCCTATGCCGATGTTCGCTATCTCAAGGTTCTCATTTAAAACCAATACCTGCCGCCATTTTTCAACCGCCATTGTTTCGTCTCCGTCGAAGCGGAGTCCCACAGCTTCATTAATTAACTGTCCGTAAAGCGTTTCTTCAAAGACCATAATTTCATTACGCAGCGCATCCAAGACAGCAATTTGATTCCCGAATGCTTCGATTGCGACCGGCTGCCTGAAGTTACCCGCTTGATTACCGAGCCCGCCGAATATGTAGAGCAGATTCCCCTCGCGGTCGTAGGAGAATATACGTCCTCGCTTTGAATCAAGCAGCGAGTAAATTCCCTTGCCGCGGTACACCACATCAACCATAACAGAAGGTCCTGAGAACATGCTGAAGTTCGGGTTTATAACTAAGTCGCCGCCAAGGTTTTCGTTTTCGCCTCTGCGGATTACGTCCTCGCCGCTCGGGTTAAGGCGGCGTACCGCCTGCTCTCCCGCAGGGTCTACGTTTGAAGCGTATAAAAAACCGTCGGGGTCAACGTCAACGCCTGTGAATTCGGTAGGTATGAACTGCCGCCCTACATTAATCTGAGCTCTGGTAGAAATCATCCGCCAGAATATCTCCCACGGCGTAATCTGCACATTTATAGTACCGAAGAAACCCGTAAAGTCACCATCGGGATTGAAAACCATAATTCCCTGGAACATGCCGCGCGCGATTACGTAAACGCGCCCCGCATAATCCACCGCGACTTTAAGGGGAGTGAAGACAAAACCGGGGTCAAGCATTTCCGATTGCGGGTCATCAATAATTTCCACAACCGCATCGCCGTCAAGCACGACTATACGCGCATTCAGCGAGTCTGCGACGTACAGCAGATTATCCCGGCAGATTGCTACGCCGAAAGGCGAGCGGAAAGTATCAGCAGCACCGTCGTTGTAAAACTCTTCGATAATGCTCACATATTGAGTCATTTCAGCATTTATAACCACAATGCGGTCGTTGCCTGTATCAGCGATATAAACCCGCCCGTCCGGTCCCACAGCCATACCCTGCGGCCCCGAAAACGCGCCCGCACCGACAGATACGCCTGTAACGCTGCGCCCGGGAACGTAGGGCGCGGGGGTCAGCACTATATCTTCCCAGAAGTCGTAAATATATGAGTCGTAAGGTATTATTCCTGTCGCCGTTGCAGGAATCACCGTCAATACAAGCAATAAAGCCGCCAAAGCTAATGAAGTAATCTTTTTCACTGAAACTTTCCCTTTCTGTGTATACTCGATTAACTTAAAATTCTATAAGTTAAAGGACTATAATTGTTCATCAATCTTTCATTCCGGAAGTGGTCAGTGTTTCGAGTATAGAAGACTGGCAAATCAAGAAGAACGTAACCGGGCTGGCGGAGATTAGAACTGCGACAGCCGCT
>JAITFV010000188.1 GCA_031281115.1 Oscillospiraceae bacterium
GACGCTCTTCCGATCTTGAGAGGAAGTAAAATTTATGCCGATGATTAACACCTATCATATGACTGTTGGAAATCGTGAGTTTTTTTTGGTTGATGTTTCAAAATCGCACGATATAATCGGAACTACAATAGTTTCGAGAGCATCGGGACCTATGGACCATTTGCCCGTTTCGGAAATTCTCTATTGCGGCAAAGAGGCAGTAATTAATATGATAAGACCCGCGAAAGGCAACGAATTTTCCGATAAATTAGTGTATCAAATCAGCACAACGACCGCTGTCAACGATGAAAACATGAAAACTATCCTTTCTTCCGTAGGCGACAGCTATTTTACCTATCAGCAAAGCATAACCAGAGCTCTGCATCCTTTTTTGGAGTTGCTTTCCGAGGGGATTTATGTCTGCCATGATTCTAAAATGATTCCCAGTAACGGTTCGGGCGAGTTCTTCTGGAGCGCGTACACGCACAGACGCGAGGTTCCCGGCACAGCAGCACATAGCCGCACAATGGGAAAAGACAGCAATTTTATTCCCTGCTTTTTAATCCCGACGACGAGCCCTGCCGAGTTCACCGAAGCCAAAGTTCGCGCTCAGCGCGAAAAAATAATCGCCGGGAAAAAAGTAGGCGGTTTGGCTTATCATATGTCGGGTATGTTCTCCGCGCTTCTTGACGGTCATCACAGTGCAGCGGCCTGTTTACTGGGCGATACAGAATTTCGGTGCATAGTTGTCGAACCGCTGCATGATGTGCTGTATGAATCGCCGGAACAGGCGGCGCAGTACGGCAGAGAACCGCGTATTGTCGCGCTTTCATGCCCTTATGTTAAAATCCCGATTGAGCAAATCCCGCCAGCAATGCTTGAAAGTTTTCTGTTGCGCCGGAGCGGCGTTAAACCGCAGCATTTTGCAATATTGCGCAATAAAGCGTTTAAAACCTTGCAAACAGTTAAAAGAAAGCCAATCCCGCGCGAGATTCTGCTCAAAGCCGAACTTCTACCCGATGTTTCTGCCATGGAGTCTGCGCACGCTATCACAGAGCTGACCGATGAACAGCTTGACGCGCTTCTTGCCGGCGAAATCAAATACGATGATAAAATCATCATCTCACAAAATTATTACAACAGCATAATTACAGCTTGCAATTATCTGCAATATGAGGATTTTGACCGCTTCTTTAATTTTGCGAGTGCGATTGTTGAGAATCCCGACCTCACCGCTACGCACAAATATATTATCGAGCGGCTCTGCGGTTTAAACAACAAGAAAATCCATGACTTTTTCGTTTCCGTCATGGAGAAGGAAGACCCATTTTACAAAGACCATATTCCGTGTTTTGAAACTTATATTAAAAGCTACCAAAAACACCTCAGCGATAATCTTAAAGATAAGAACAACAGAGCACAGAAACTCAGCCACGCTATGGGTATACTCGGCGGCGAAGTAAGTGACAGCAGCCTTGCACAGATGGAAGCGATTGCGAGAACAGGCAGAGGAGGACGAGGATAACAGTCATTTTTTCTTAATCTTGCCGTGTACCTCGTTCATTTTCACATCTTTGCAGGTTTCGCACCTGAATTCGGGGGATTTATCTTTCCTGCGGTTATATCCGAGCCATTCGGTGATTCGATAGCCTTTGCCTTTTGCTCCGCAATCAGCGCAAACCGTATCTTCTTCAATCTCCCACAAAGGCTTCGGGTAAATCGTTCTGAAAATAAATCTGTCTACCCAAAAAAAGATTAAACCACCGATTAAATTCGCGGCTACGGTTGCAATAATTGTAGGCATATTCGCGAGCCAAATTAAAACAACCGCTAAAATCGGTGTGCTCAGCTGCCATCTGATTAAATACAAAATATATTTTTTCGCCATATTATTGCTCCCCAAATTAAATTTTGCCGTTTCTAACTTTGAAAATTTGCGCTATGCTCCGTTGTTCGCCGGCGCTGCTGCGACAGCGCCCGCGGCTCGCAAGCCGCACGAAACCCTGTTATCCATTTCTTAAATGGATAACAGTATAAATATCAAATATCAACGGATATCCGCTCTCCTCTCGCCCTGCCTGGCACAAATTTTCTGTGCCATAAACGGCAAAGTTTGATTTGGGGAGCAATAACCTCAGAGCCTGCGTTATGACCTTACAAACCGAATAATTCTTTCGTGCTTCTTGCAATCATCAGTTCTTCGTTCGTAGGCACGACCCAAACTTCGGTTTTACTGCCTTTTACAGTCACACATTCCAAGTCGCCGCGAACCCTGCTGTTAAGCTCTTTGTCGAGTTCAATACCAAGAAATTGCAATTCACTGACAATATCTTCCCGTACATCCGTAGCGTTCTCACCTATGCCGCCGGTAAAAATAACGTAATCAAGCCCGTTCATAACCGCGGCATACGCGCCGATATATTTTTTAATGCCGTAGCGAAGAATATCACCCGCAAGCTTTGCTCTTTTGTCACCAGCTCTAATTGCGGCAGTTAAATCGCGATTATCGCTGAATCCGCCGATTCCGAGCAAGCCGGATTTTTTATTAAGAACGCCTTCCATCTCAGCCGGAGAGATATTCAGTTTTTTCATCATGTAAGTCACAGCCGAAGCGTCTAACGCACCCGCCCGCGTCCCCATGAGGACGCCGTCAAGCGGCGTAAAACCCATCGAGGTATCGACAGATTTTCCGCCGTCGATTGCCGTAATGGATGAACCGTTACCAAGGTGGCAGGAAACTATTTTCATCGACTGAATATCTTTTCCGAGGTGCAGAGCTAATTTCTTACAGACGTAACCATGCGAGCTTCCGTGAAAGCCGTACTTCCTGACGTTATACTTCTCGTAAAACTCGTAGGGCATACCGTATATGTAGGCTTTTTCGGGGATTGTAGCGTGGAACGCAGTGTCGAAAACTGCCGCCTGCGGTACACTTTCCGGAATCACCTGCTTACAGGCGCGGAGCGCGAGTGCGTTTGCAGGATTATGCACAGGCGCAAGCTCACTCAAATCTTCAATCGTTTTAATAACCTCTTCGGTCGCGTCAACAGTTCCCGAGTAGATTTCGCCGCCGTGGACTACTCTGTGCCCGACTGCGCCGATTTCATCCATACCGGATATAACTGCCGCTTCGCCTTTCGTAAGTTCCTCAACAACGCTCATGAATGCCTCGGTGTGCGTCGGGAATGTTACATCTTTTTCGATTTTTTTCCCGCCTGCCGCATGCGTTATACGTCCATCGATGCCTATCCGTTCGCAGTTCCCCTTTGCTATAACGCTTTCGTCTGCTAAATTAATCAGCTGATACTTGAGTGACGAGCTCCCCGCATTAACTACAAGAATTTTCATAAATCTGCCTCCGCTTTGTTTTTTATTTTAAATAGTATACATTTAATTTTATACTTTTTTGACAAAAAAAGCAAGTGTTTTTGAAAATTTTATTTTATTACTAACAAAACATCAAATATAATCGTTTAAATTGAAAACTGTTCCACAGTTTCAATTTAAACGGGTTTCCGCTGCGTGAGCGCAGCGGGCGCTGTCGCAACAGCGCAAGCCCCTTTAACTTAAAAAGCGAAAC
>JAITFV010000196.1 GCA_031281115.1 Oscillospiraceae bacterium
TTTAAATTGAAAACTGTTCCACAGTTTCAATTTAAACGGGTTTCCGCTGCGTGAGCGCAGCGGGCGCTGTCGCAACAGCGCAAGCCCCTTTAACTTAAAAAGCGAAACGCTTTTTAAGCTAAAGGACTATAACTGGCTATAAAACGGCTATAAACCTAAAAGCAACCGCCTACGGTTGCTTTTAAAATTTCAATTTCTCAACTTCCTCCTCTGTCAGCGTTGGAATCAACACGCGGTTCAGTGCCTTTGAGATTACCTTCGCGAAGTGGCTAATCATGTTGTCAATATCCCGCGGGACGACCATTGCTTCGCTTTCGAGGTTTTTGCCGATTTCGGGCGCGATTGAAGATAAATCAACCACCGTCGGTACGCCTACAGCAACCACAGGTACGCCCATAGTTTTCCTCGAAACCTCGCAGCGCGCATTACCCACGCCGCTCCCGGGGGCGATGCCTGTATCTGTAACCTGCAGCGTTCGCCCGAGCCGCTCGGGGGCGGAGCAGGCAAGACTGTCAATCACAACAACCATATCGGGTTTAATGCCGTCTGCTATGAAACTTAGCTGACGGCTGCTTTCCATGCCTGTTTGCGCCGACACTCCGGTTTCAACCACGTACACTTCTCTCATTCCGAGGTCGGCGAATTCTTCGCTTCCGGAGAGGTGCGCAGTGGCAACTATCTGCGAAGCGGCGCGAACGCCGAGGCTGTCGGGTGTGATATTGGCATTTCCGAGCCCCGCAACTAATATTCGTCCGGCTTCGGGAATAAGACCCGCGAGCACTCTGGTGAGCGCGCCCGTTTCGGCTTTTTCATCGCGGCTCAGTCCGGCGCAGTGCAAAGTTGTGTAAGTGCCGGCGGGTTTCCCAATCGGGTTATTTTCCCCCAGCTGCGTCTCTGTAAGCAGAAGCCCGTCAAGAACGCCCTCTTTGTGACTTATGCCGTCAGCAACAAGCTCTAAAGCTAAATCAGTTCTGTTCATAAAGATATTGTTATCTATCCTCATTAAAATATCCTTAATTTATTGACTTTTCCTTTTATATATAGTACAATAAAACTATGAAAATATTTAATGTATTTAATAAAAACAAAGAAGATGAAATAAAAACCTTGCGTATCGAGCTTGCCGAGGTGAAAGCGCAGGCAGAGAATGCGAACCGCGTTAAGAATGCGTTCTTCGCTTCCGTAAGCCATGAAATCCGTACGCCTATGAATGCGGTCGCGGGTATGTCGGAGCTGTTGTCAGAGGATGCGGTAACGGAAGCGCAGTTTGAAAAAATCGAAATCATAAAAACATATTCAAATATTATGCTTGGTCTTATAGATGATTTGCTTGACTTCTCGCAGATTGAACAGGGGAGTTTTAAACTTCAACCCGTGCATTTTTGCTTCCCTGTGTTCCTTGAAAATGTTGTGAGCACGGCGCAGCTTGCGGCGCGGGAGAAGGGGCTTGAATTCACCATGGAGCTTCCGGAAGAGTTACCCCCGTATCTTTTCGGTGATTCGGTGAAGCTGAACCGCGCACTCGCGAACCTGCTGTCAAACGCAGTGAAATTCACCGAGAAAGGCAGCGTTGCGTTTTCATTGCGCGTCAATGAAAACATACTGGCGTTTTCTGTCCGTGATACCGGAATAGGTATAAAACCCGAGGATTGCTCGCGGCTCTTTGATGTATTTGAGCAGGTTGAAGAACGCAGAAACAAAGGATTGGCAGGGCTCGGGCTGGGACTTACGATAACCGATAATATTGTTCGTGTGATGAACGGGAAGCTGACAGCAGAAAGTATTTACGGCTTCGGCTCAACCTTTAAAATTGAAATTCCTTTTGAGGAGGGCAATGAGGAACAGGCAGAATTCGGCTGCCGTAACAATGAAAACAGTTACATAAGCGCGCCGGATGCAAAGGTTTTGCTTGTTGATGATATAGACGTAAATTTAAGCGTCGGAATCGGCTTTCTGAAACTGCACGATATAACGCCCGACACAGCCGCAAGCGCGAGAGAAGCCATAAAAAAGGTTTGCGAAAAAAACTATGATATTATTCTGATGGACCATATGATGCCCGAAACAGACGGCGGGAAAGCTTCTGAAATAATCCGCAGTTTCGGCGGGCGATATGCAAAAAGTGACAACCCTGCCCAACTGAAAATCATCGCACTCACCGCCAGCGTCTCCCCCGAATCGAAGGCGATGATGCTGAACATGGGGATGGACGACTTTCTGCCGAAGCCGGTCACGAAGCAGTCTCTCAACCGAATGTTGATGAAGTGGCTTCCCGTTGAAAAATATGAGATTAAAAACAAACCGCTTGAAAAATTTTCTAAAGAAGAACCGCTGTTCCGGGAACTCCGTGAAAAAGTTAAAGGAATAAATACAAAGCTTGGGTTCCGCAGGGCGGGCGGTACGGCGGAAGCGTTTAAAACCTCGCTGATGCTGCTTTGCAGGCGCATTACCGGAAGCCTTGAAAAACTTGAAAACTGTTTGAACCCCGGCGGGAAATTACAAGACTTTAAAATAGAGGCGCACGGCATGAAAGGTGCTCTCGCCATTAACGGATTAGAGGCGCTTTCGGGGTTTGCCTACGAGCTTGAGCTTGCGGCAGAAGCGGGAAATGCGGAGATGTGCCGCAAAAACTTACCTGATTTCGCGAAGGAGTTAAGCGAACTTAAAAATGCTCTGTCAGAAATATTTGAAAATCACCTTGAGCCGACCGCAGAAAAAAAACGAGGCGACAGCGAAGTCCTCGTGCAAATCATAGAGCATTTGATTATAGATATTGAGCGGTTCGACAGGGCGGCGGCTCTCGAGCAAATCAAAAACGCGCAGAGCTTTGACTACGGTGCAGGCACTCGGCTTCTCGGGCTTATAAAAGCAGACTTAGAAGATTATGACTACGATTCTGCTATGGAAAAACTACAGAAATTTAATGCCGAAGCAGATTCGTAAACAATAGACTTCATGCGTAACTCGTTTGCGGTAGAATTTTCGGCAAATTTTCCACCCTGCTTCGTTAAAATTTTCCGCAAGGCACGAAGCATTACGAAAAATTTTGCCTCGCATGACGAAAAATTTACTCGAAAATCCACTCGCTCAGAGTTACGCAAGAAGTCTAATATTTAATTTACATGGGAGAGAATTATGAGAAAAATTATTTCAAAAAAACCGCGGATTTTAGCGGTTGACGATGTTTCGGTGGTGCTGAACGCCATCAACGCCGCGCTCGAAGCGCATTACGAGGTCTTCTGCCTGACTAAGGCAGAACAGGTAGAAAGGTTTCTGCGAAACGCCGACACGGTTCCGGATTTGTTTATTTTAGACATAGAAATGCCGGGCATGAACGGTTTCGAGCTTATTGACGCAATCAGAAAATTTAAAGAGCACGAAGAAACGCCTATTATGGTGCTGACCGGGAACGCCACTGTCCGGAATTTTCATGTCGCAATCAAGCGCGGCGTTACGGATTTTATCGCTAAGCCCGTAGACCCTAAGATTCTGCTTGAAAAAGTGAACGCCCAGATTAAATTATGGCGCTGACCGGGAACGCCACTGTCCGTAATTTTCATGTCGCAATCAAGCGCGGCGTTACAGATTTTATCGCTAAGCCCGTAGTCCCGAAGATTCTGCTTGAAAAAGTGAACGCCCAGATTAAAAGAAAGTAGTTTTTATGACCCGCAAAAAGACAAACTTCGGCATCAGCCGAAAAATATCAGTTTTTCTCGCCGTATTGCTTTTTGCATACTCGCTTGCGGCGGGCGTTTTCAGTTTTGCTCTTTATATGTCGGATAATATTAAAGTTTATTCAAATAACGCGCTGATAATTGCGAAATCTGCGGGAATAAAAAGCGGCGACATCGCAAACATTGAAGGGGCAAAATCCCGCCTCGGCAACCTCACCGATAACACCGAAGCGGTTGCTGTCTATATTCTCGGGCAAATTGATGAGGGCAATGACGGCGATTATTATCTTTTCGCGCTCGGGAACGCAGAAATAAGCGCAGGCACGACAATCAAAGCAGCCGCGCTCGCCCCGGAAGCGGAAATCGCCTTTCGGGAAGAGCGTGATGTTTATTCGCGTATTTATGAAACTTTCGGAGAGCGCGTAATCACAGGTTTTGTCCCTGTTTTCGATGACAGCGGTAATCTTGCTGCCGTCGTGGGTGCTGACATAGGCGTTGAAAGTCTTTACGCAAGCGCGCTCCGCTTCGCAGTCAGAGAAGCTGCGATTTCGTTCGCGCTTGTTCTCGCTTTATCATTAATCGGGTATTTAATCGCAGGGCGGATTTTCGGGCGGCGGATGAAACTCATTTCCGACGCTGCTGAAAAAATAGCCTCGGGAGATTTTAATATAGATGTGCCTTTAAACTCAAAAAGCTTCTCTTCGGACGATGAAATTAGTGCAGCCGCGCGCAATTTGCAAACCATCGGAAACGTTATAAACACAATAGCCGCAGGACTCCCGGGTTACGAAAACACAAACGGCGATGAAAACATCCCCGGGCAGCTCACCGGTATTTTTAATACAATAGAACAAACAATAAACAAATCGCTGTCGATTATCGAAAATATAGACTCGTTAGTGTATGTCAGTGATATAGAAAGTTATGAACTGCTTTTTGCGAACCGCCGGCTGCTTGAGTTTGCAGGGTTTTCGCACTCTTCGGAAATAGAGGGAAAGAAGTGCTGGGAGGTTATTCACAAAGGAAAAGACCCGTGCGCATTCTGCCCTGTTCAAAGATTAATGGCAGATACAAGCCGCACGGTTTACGAGCGCGAGCATTATGACGAGGAAGCGAAACGCTGGTTTTTATCGCAAAGCTCGCTCATCAGATGGGCAGACGGAAAAACCGCGCACTTTGAAGTAGCCACTGATATTACCAAGCTCAAAGCTTACGAGGAGAAGATGAAGCACCTCTCGGCTATAATTGCGACCTCCGATTCAGGCATCGTCGTCAATGACAGGCGCGGAATCATACAGGAGTGGAACATAGGCGCGACACATATTCTCGGTTATGAACGTTATGAGGTAATCGGCAGAAGCCCTAAAGAATTCCACAGGCGGGAGAATTACGGCTTCGTTGAAGATGTTATATCGCGGCTTGTTGCAGGCGAGCATATTCACAACCCTGAAGAAATGCGGATACATAAAGACGGCAGAAAGGTTTACTGCTCAATTACTTACACGCCGTTTTTAGATAATAAAGGGCTTGTGAGCGGTTATGTTTCTGTTTTTCACGATGTTTCAGAGCGTGTCAAGAAGAAAAGACTGCAAGAAGATGCACTCCATAAAGCGGTTCTGAACGCGGAGGAAACCTCTCACCTTAAATCCATGTTTCTCGCTAATATGAGCCATGAAATACGCACACCCATGAACGGTATAATCGGGCTTACCGAGCTTGCTCTCGAGGGAGGCGGGCTTTCGGAAAAGACGACGGATTATCTTACAAAAATACAATCCAGCGCAACAGGTCTACTTGATATAATTAACGATATTCTTGATATTTCTAAAATCGAGTCGGGTAAAACCGAACTTGAAAATGTCGCGTTTACCCTCGGGGATGTATTTAAAAGCTGTGAGGTTATTTCCGAATTAAAGGAAAAAGGTAAGAATGTACAGCTTATAATCGACAGCGGTGAGCTTGCAACTGAAGTAATTATAGGTGACCCAACGAAGCTGCGGCAAGTATTTATGAATCTGCTGTCTAATGCAATTAAGTTTACCAACAGCGGTTCGGTGGTGATGAGCGCAAGGCTTGTGAAAAAAGACGAAGACAGCCTCACCGTGACTTTTACAGTAAAAGACACCGGCATCGGCATGAACGGGGAGGAAGTTGAAAGAGCGCTCGAACCGTTCAGGCAGGCGGATGTAAGCACCACCCGCAGGTACGGCGGCACGGGGCTGGGATTGTCAATCACGAGTTCGCTGCTCGAAATAATGGGCGGGGCTTTACAGATTGAAAGCGAACCCGGAACAGGCAGCACATTCAGCTTTACGCTGATATTTAAAGCCGCAGGCAAATCAACGCCTGTTGCGGTTTATTTCGGTGAAGATTTAGATAGAGAGAACGCAAACAAGAAACCGATATTTGCCGCGGAAGCCCTTGTATGCGAGGATAATTCAATCAACCGGCAGGTAATCGAAGAGCATCTGATGCGAATAGGAATCAATCCTGTTATAGCCGAAAACGGTAAAATCGGTGTAAATATGGCGAAGACACGTATGCGCACAGGCAAGCCGTTCGATATAATTTTGATGGATATTCATATGCCTGTTATGGATGGGCTGGAGGCTATGCAGAAGCTCATCGAAGCGGGAAGCGAAACCCCCGTTATCGCGATGACTGCGAATGCCATGCGGGAAGACCGCGAACTCGTGCTTCAAAGCGGGATGTCTGAATATATCTGCAAGCCGTTCACAGCGCGGGATTTGTGGAGCTGTCTCCTTAGGTTCCTACGGCCTGTAAGGTTTGAAGATGTTGTGTCCGACGGCAGTACAGGCGATAAGAATGAAATTATAGACGGCGTTTCGGGACTTGAAAAATCCGCGGGTGACCCCGGGCTTTATAAGAAAATCAAAATAGATTTCTACTTTAAAAACTTGAAAACAATTGAGACAATCGGGAAAGCTGCCGCTTCCGGCGACTTTAAAACCGCGCACAGACTCACGCATACGCTCAAAGGCGTAGCTACGCTGATTGGTGCGAACCGCCTCGGAGAAGCCGCAGAAGAAGCGGAAAAAATTTACGCAGAAAGCAGAGCAGATGAGCGGATATTAAGTTTAATGCGGGAAAGACTTGATGCAGTGTTGAATCAACTTGCGCCGCTGGCGGAGGAAGCCCGCAAGGAAGGCGAAAAAGCAGGTTCCGGAGTGCAGACGAATCTTGTAAAAGCGCTTGATATTATAAACCGCCTTGAACCGCTCCTGAGAGAAGGCAGTTCGGAAGCTACAGATTTCGCCGATGAAGTCAGGAACGCATTCTCGAAAGAACACAGCAGCGAGCTTGTACTGTATTTATTGGATTATGAATTCGATGCGGCGCTGAAAGAACTTATAAAGATTAAAAGGCAGCTGGAGGGAGAATAAACAAGGTTGAAATAAAAACGAAGCTGTTCTCTGTTGGTGAAGAAAGGATTTAATGAAAACATGAATAAAAAATTTAAAATTCTGATTGCTGATGACGAAAAAGCAAATCTTGATGTTTTAATTCATATTCTTCGCGATTCCTATATAGTTTATCCGGCGAAATCGGGGGAAGCAGCTTTGAAAAAGGCGGCGGAAGTCAGCCCCGACTTAATTCTGCTCGATATAATTATGCCCGATATGAACGGCTTCGAGATTCTGAAAAGGCTTAAAAGCGACGACCTGACAAAGCATATACCCGTGATTTTCATTACCGCGCTCAGCAACAGCGAGGACGAAAAAAAGGGATTGCGTCTCGGCGCGGCGGATTATATAGTGAAGCCGTTCAACAGCGAAATCGTGAAAGTGCGCATTAAAACGCAATTGGAATTAATTAAACACATACGCACGATTGAAGAACTCGGTATGTTTGACGAAGTGACCGGTATGCCTAACAGGAAGAATTTCGATAATCAGCTAACGGTTGAGTGGGGGCGGGCAATAAGAGAGAAAATGCCTATCAGCCTGATTATGATTGACGTCAACGGTCTTACGGAAAATCTTTTAATAGAAACGGCAGACGTAATTAATGCGCGGCTCAAGCGAATAACCGATTTCAGAGCGCGCTACAGCGATACTATTTTTGCGGTTATTCTTCCTAACACAAAAAAAGACGGCGCAGTTGTCGTAATCGAAGATATTATTAAGAGTATACGGGAGTTAGAAACCCGGAAGGAAGCGAAAATCTCGCTCAACATCGGAATTTCTTCTTCTGAACCCACAAACGACGACCCGATTTCATACTTTGTATTGCAGGCAGACAGAAACCTCTACAAAGCTAAAACAGCAGGAACCACGGTGTTTTATTAGGAATTGCCAAGAAATATAATCGTTTAAATTGAAAACTGTTCCACAGTTTCAATTTAAACGGGTTTCCGCTGCGTGAGCGCAGCGGGCGCTGTCGCAACAGCGCAAGCCCCTTTAACTTAAAAAGCGAAAC
>JAITFV010000201.1 GCA_031281115.1 Oscillospiraceae bacterium
GTTTCGCTTTTTAAGTTAAAGGGGCTTGCGCTGTTGCGACAGCGCCCGCTGCGCTCACGCAGCGGAAACCCGTTTAAATTGAAACTGTGGAACAGTTTTCAATTTAAACGATTATATCAAGGTTTTTCGAGATTTGTTACCCATTTCGTCAAGAACACAGCGAACAGCGAGTTTTTCTAATGTAGCGCCAAGTTCTTTTTCACCTGTAAAAGAACTATTAATTACATAAAGTGTTTTGTCGATTTTCACCTCGCGGTAAGACGAGGTGTTGTTGGCGTTGTTTAACATAAGATAGCCACCCCGTATTAATTCTATAAATGTATAATTTGTCCTATTCAAAAAAGAGGACGATTTATTTTTTATCCTCTTCTTTTCTTTTTTGTGAGCCTGTATCGGCGTAATCAAAGACGTACCGCACTTTCTGATTAACGCCTATTAGTGCGATTCCTTTACTTCTGCATAGCGTCGAATGTTTTTATAGTCCTTTAACTTAAAAAGCGTTTCGCTTTTTAAGTTAAAGGGGCTTGCGCTGTTGCGACAGCGCCCGCTGCGCTCACGCAGCGGAAACCCGTTTAAATTGAAAATGTGGAACAGTTTTCAATTTAAACGATTATAGCATGGATTCCGCTAACTGTCAACTGTCATGTCCCCCTATTATAGTTAGTTAAATTTAGATTGGAATGAATCCAATCTAAATTTTCGCTCGCTACGCGGCGAGTTGCGGTGAAACCGCAACCATAGTCGTTTTAAACGACTATGTTCATAACTTATCTAAGTATACGCCTCTAAGAACGTTCTCGCGGTCTTCAGCGGTTCTTCGCCTTTAATAAGTTTTACGCTTATTTTTGCATTGCTCGTAAAGTCTAATGCGACCCTGTCACCCATAGCGCCGACAGCCCGGCTCACGCCCTCCATGTCAGGCTTTTCGGTGAAGATTTTAAGCATGCCGCCGTCTTGTAAAACCTCGCGGATTCCCGCTGTCCCCGCCATGTTTCTGACTTGCGCGGCTTCAATTAAACCCGCTACGGGCGCAGGCGGCTCACCGTAACGGTCAATCAGCTCGTCGGTAACGTCTAATGCGTCTTCCTCGCTGCGGATTTCTGCTATTCGCTTATAACACCAAATCCGCTGTGCCGCGCTCGAAATATAATCCTCAGGGATAAATGCGTCCATTTTTACGTCTACCGTTGAGCCGACGGCACTGCCGTCGTTTCGCGCCGGGTCTGCCCCCTTTTTTTGTTCTTCCACGGCTTCATTCAGCAATTTCAAATACATATCATAACCCACCGCACTCAAATGCCCGGACTGCCTCGCGCCGAGAATTGAGCCCGCGCCGCGGATTTCAAGGTCGCGCATAGCTATATTAAAACCCGAGCCGAACTGCGTAAACTCGCGGATTACGTTAAGCCTTTTTGTTGAAATCTCGGTAAGCACCTTCCCGCGTCTGAACATGAAATAAGCATAGGCGCGTTTGTTTGTTCTGCCGACGCGACCTCTGAGCTGATGCAGCTGCGCGAGCCCCATGTGGTCGGCATTTTCGATTATAAGCGTGTTGACATTCGGAACATCAACCCCCGTTTCAATGAGCGTTGTGCAAACTAATACATCTATCCCGCCGTCAAGAAGCTTCCGCCAGACCTCAAGCAATTCATCCTCATTAAGCTTACCGTGCGCGATTCCGATTTTGGCTTCAGGGCAAACTTCGTGAATACGCGCCGCGCAGTCCAAAATTGTTTCAATGCGGTTGTGGATATAATAAACCTGCCCGTTCCGGCGCAGTTCCTTATTAATCGCCTGCGCCACAACGCCCCGGTCATGCTCGATTACATAAGTTGTCACCGGCTGTCTGTCCTGCGGCGGCGTATTGATTACGCTCATATCGCGAACCCCGCTCATCGCCATATTTAATGTTCGCGGAATCGGTGTGGCTGATAACGTAAGCACGTCAACGCCTGCGAACGCTTCCTTGAATTTTTCCTTGTGATTAACGCCGAAACGCTGTTCCTCATCAATAATTACAAGTCCGAGATTTTTAAATTCAACATCGCTTTGCACAATTCGGTGTGTGCCGATTACCAAATCTACTATGCCTTTTTTAAGTTTTTCGAGCACCTGTTTGATTTCCCGTGCACTGCGGAACCGCGAGAGAAGCTCTATATTAATCGGGAAGTTTTCCATGCGCTTTATTGCAGTTTGATAATGCTGCCACGCGAGCACCGTAGTCGGGCAGAGCAGCGCACATTGCTTCCCGTCCATTACGCACTTGAACGCGCCGCGGAGCGCGACCTCGGTTTTCCCGAAGCCTACATCTCCGCAAAGCAGTCTGTCCATCGGCTTCGCGGTCTGCATATCGGCTTTAATTTCTTCTATGCAGCGCAGTTGGTCATCGGTTTCAATATAGTTGAAATGCTCCTCGAATTCCACCTGCTCACTGTTATCACGCGGAAATTTATACCCTGTGCTTTTTAATCGCTTCGAGTATAACGCGATTAACTCTTCCGCTAATTCCGAAGCGGCGGCTTTGGCTTTCGCCTTGGTTTTCTGCCAGGTATCCGAGTGCAGTTTATTCAGCTTCAGCGATACGCTGTCGGTATTGCCGATATAGCGGGAAATCATGTCAAGCTGCGTGACCGGAACGTACAGAACATCTGTTCCCGCATATTTAATCTTGATGTAATCCTTGCTTACGCCATCGCCGGCGAGCTTTGTCACGCCCTCGAAAATGCCGATTCCGTAGTTCTGATGAACAACGTAGTCGCCTATGTTTATGTCGGTGAGGCTGCGGATTTCCTCGCCGCGCCGGCGCTTTCGTTTTATTAACGGACGGACAGGGTCATCCGTTCCTGTACGTGTTGCGGATTTCGCGAGACTAAGCATTACACACTTCGCGTCGGCGTAATCGTAGCCCGCGCCAACGGTCCCCGCTAAAATATAAGCACGTTTCGCGTAGATTTTTTTCGGGTCTGAAGAAAAATCAACAGGGAAACCATCGTCTTTCAAGTCTAAAGCCAATGTTCGCGCCGCTTTTTCTGTACCCGCAAAAACAACAACAGCGCAGCCTTTCCTGAAGTACTCGGTAAGCTCGGAACAGAGCAGCTTATATTCGCCGCTCCAGCTTGAAAGCTGATTAGCACGGACGCTTAAAATTTCTGATAACTGCAACCCGCCGCCGCGCATGAACGTGTCGAAATATGCGCGGGTTTTGTTTTGTGCGATTTCCTTAAACTCGCCGCGGGTAAGCATGAATTTACAGCGTTTCGTAGGGATGAACTGTGTTCGCCCGCTTGATTGAGCGGGCGATTCTGACCCGTTTGACTTACCGGGCGAACACAGTTCGCCCCTACTTTCGACTGCAAGTTTCAAATCTTCCTCGTGTCTGATGCTTGCCGCACGGTAGCTTTCCGCGCAGTTTACGCTTTCAAGGATTATGCAGTTTTCTGCATAATTAAATAACGGAACGCCGGGGGCGTCGTTCCCTACGTTTTTTTCAAAACACGGCGCGATTTTTATTTCCGAAACGGATTCAATCCGCCGTTGAGTTTCGCGGTCAAAGAAGCCGAGCGAATCCGCAGTGTCGCCCCAAAACTCAATTCTTACAGGATTTTCGTTATTCGGCGCGAAAATGTCGAAAATCGCGCCGCGTACCGAAAACTGCGCGACACCCTCAACCATATCGCACCTTGAAAAGCCCGTTTCTACAAGCTTTTCTTTTAGTTCCTCTAAGTTTATTTCATCGTTCTGATTAATCGTGAGCGTTTGCGCTTTTAAGTCGGCAGGCGAAATTGTCAGCTGCCCTGCGGCTTCCGGTGTCGCGAGGACAATTGACAGCTGGCAGTTGGCAGTCGACAGTTTTGATAATACATTCAAGCGGCGGTATTCGTACTCTTTTGAATTAACTTCAAAATCACCGAAATTCAAGTCCTTCGCAGGGTATACAAGAGAAACTTCCGCGCCGCAGAAGGTGTTTATATCCTCCGAGAGGCGCATTGCTTCGCTCTCGGTTTCAACAAGAACCAACAAGGGGGGGCATCCCCCATGTTTTGAAGATTCAGCTCCGCCGTGCAGAGCGCCGTCCCCCGCAGCAATCGCCGCTAAGAAGTGCGCTTTGTGAACGTGCGAAAGCCCCGTTACCAATACAGGCAGGGGTGATGATAATTGACAATTGACAGTTGACAATTGACAATTGACAGTTGATAATTGACAATTGACAGTTGACAATTGACAATTATTAATATTTCTGAGCAGATTCCGAAATTCCGGAATCTGCTCGGCTACACTGCGAAAAAAAGTCAATTAACTCAAGAGCCTTTCTTAAAAAATATGTGTATAGCTTTTGCGGCAGAGCCCGCAATAACCATACATATTCCTGCTTCAATCGCCGCCTGAACAATCACCGCGCCGAAAATAATTGCAAAAAAGGCGAAACCCGCTGCATCAGCCGCGCCGAAAACCTCCCGAACGGCAGGGTCAGAGCCGAAAATCAAGGCAATTCCGCCCATGATAAAAACCGTGTTCAGCATAGCGGTAATAAGTCCCGTCGCGCCGTAAGACCAAATTTTTTGCTTGTCGAATTTGCTGAACCCCTGAAACATCAACCCGCACAAAAATCCGAGGATAACCCTTGTGCCGACTACAACGAAAAACGTTCCCGCAAGATTTATGTTCATGAAGAACATCGTTTCGGGCAGTGTAAGCACCGTAACCCCGAAAATGCCGCCGAGCACAGCGCCTGCGGTTTTCCCGATTGTAACTGCGCCGATAATCATAGGGACAGCCATAATCGTCAGTGAAAACACCCCGATTTTAAAGTAGCCGAATCCCGTGAAGTGGAGAATGAGCATTATTGCGACCAATGCGCCCAGCTGCACCAGCATGAGTGTCTTGCCGTCTGCGGCGCCGCTCACTCTGCCGTTTTCTTTTTTTGCCATGACTTAGTTCCTTTCGTGCTGCTGCCCTGTTAGAGCCTGAACAGACTCTTATAGGTGCAGCGCATTTTTTTTATGTATAATACGCAGACCTTGCGAAACAAGGTGCGGATTAACCTCGAAATCCCGCTCACAGTACGGTTTTATGATTGCGGCATTGCCGCCTGTTGTGACAACTGTGCAAGGGGAACCAAGCTCTTTTTCAAAACGGGCAATCAGCCCGTCAAGCATAGCCCCCACGCCGTTGAGAACACCGGAGCGGATACAATCAACCGTGTTCGTGCCGATGACGTTGTTAATTACTGCGTCAGCGCCGACAAGCGGCAGTGCCGCCGTCCCCTCAGCCATAGATTCAAAACTGAGCCGTACGCCCGGCGATAACGTTCCGCCAATCAGTGCGCCGGTTTTGTCGAGAGCCATTACCTTTATAATAGTTCCCATATCTATAACTATGCAGGGCATCGGGTATAATTCCTTCGCCGCGACTGCGCCGCAAGCCAAATCGCCGCCAAGGCTCGAAGGGTCATCGATTTTTATATTCAATCCGGTTTTTATCCCGGGTCCCACTAAAAGCGCATTAACGTCGAATAAATCTTCGATTGCTATTTTAATCTGCGTTGTTACCGGCGGCACTACAGAAGAAATCATCGCACCTTTTATGGAGTTTTTGTCAACGCCGCGCAGTTTAAAAACGTCCATCATTACTATGGCATACTGGTCTGCCATTCTCGCGGAATCTGTGTTTATACGCGCTTCAAACATGGGTTTTTCGCTGTCAAAAACCGTAAAAACCGTATTTGTGTTGCCTGCATCAACAGTGAGGAGCATCTATAATTTTCCTTTCGTTTAAAGAGTTCCGGGGCCGAACGGAGGAATGAATATATCTTCATCGTCATCTTGCAAAGACGGCGGGGCGACCGGCGGCAGTTCGTTAATCTCTTCCTCGGCAACTTCTTCAAATGTCCCGACAAACTCGGTTTCATCAGCCATAATAAATTCAAACTCGCCGAATATATCGTCAACATCCCACGGAGCCGGTGTGTGTAGTGTGGGTTCGGACTTTTCCGGCTCGGGTTCAGGCTCGGATTCTTCATCAAAAAATTCACTGCTCGGAACATTATTATTGTTCCCTGCCACAAGGAAATCTTCCATATCTTCTTCAAATGTAAATACAGGCGCTGCCTCGGATTCGGAGATTACGGGGCGCGCTTCCTCTGCCGGCACAAGCTCCGTTATCTCGAATTCTTCCTCATACGTATCAGAAATATCGCCCGAGAATGACTGCTCAAGGTCTTCCCGCTGCTGCATAAGTTCAAGCTCAAGCGCTCGTCTGCGCGCCGCGAAGTCGATTTGTCCGAGGGTGGGCGGGGGAGGCGGAGGTTCAGCTTCTTCGAGTTCGGGCTCGGATTCAAGTTCCGATTCAAGCTCGGGTTCTTCCGGTTCCGGCTCCGGCTCCGGCTCAAAGAAAAAGTCCGGCACAGATAAATCATCAAGTTTTATATCTTCCTGCGGAACGGCAGAACCGCCCTCCTCTGCATCTGGCTGCATTTCTATTTCCGGTGCAACAATATCGTCAATCGCTATATCCGGTTCTTCTTCCGGCTCAAAATTAAGCTCTACCTCCGGCACAGGCAGGAAGCCGTCGTCGATTTCTATATCCGGTTCTTCGGGGAAATTATCATCGTCCCCTTCAACAGGCTCCTCATTAATTTCAGCGAAGTCAGCCGCTATGCTTTCAAAGCTTTCGTCGCTTCCTAAAATCAATTCATTTTGCTCTTCTTCCTGTTCTTCCTCAACTGTCAACTCTTCATTGTCAACTGTCAATTGTTCGTCCGGTTCTTCCTCAACTATCAATTGTTCATCGTCAATTGTCAATTCTTCATTGTCAACTGTCAATTGTTCGTCCGGTTCTTCCTCAACTGTCAATTCTTCATTATCAACTGTCAATTGTTCGTCGGGTTCTTCCTCAAAGAACGACTTCGGCATGAACGAGACAGGTTCGGGAACTGCTTCCTCTTCATTAAGGATAATGTCTCCGTCAAGAGGGGGACCATTAAGCGGCGGGGGGGCTTCCGAAGGGGCAACTCCGTAAGTAAACGGCGTGAACAGCGGTTCTTCTTCTTTTATGGCTTCTTCCGCGATTTCAAACTCAAACCCTTCATCAAACTCAATCGGCAGTTCCTCTCCGCCCGCTGCCGTCTGCCCACTCTCAGCAGATAACAGAACACCGGCTTTTCTCATCTTCAAATAAAGTATGCAAAGCAGCGCAAATATCAGTATGCCGCCGCCCGAAAGGAACAGCGCAATCGGATAGCCGGCAGTCGTGAATTTAAGTTCAACCACGTGCTTCCCGGCAGGCAGGCGAATACCGATTAACGCATCTAAAACCGTGATGTAATCGGTCGGAACGCCGTCAATCGTCACCGTCCAGCCCGGCTCGGCGGGAATCGTGGTAAACAATAATCTTTCGGTATCGGCAAAAACATCAATCCGCAGGTTTGTCGGCGAACGCCCGGTAACTGCGGTCTGTGCGTTAAGCGCGTGTAGTTCCGCGATTGCCTCACCGTAAAGCCCGGTATCCATGTACGCGAAGTAAGCGTTTCTGTAATAGAAATCATCGCGAAGAAGCGTAAGCGTGACCGAGAAGTTCTCGCCCTCACTGAATTCGCCGAGGTCTGCTATGCAGTAATCGTCGTACTCAAAGTACCAGCTGCGCCAATCATTGCGCGTTACCGCGCCTTCCTCGTCCTTTCGCTGAACCGTAACGGAAGCTCTTCTTTCGTGCGCGCTCGGCAGCCACATGAAGATTCTGCCGTCGGCTTCGGCGGTCATGCTGTAAATAATCCTTGCGTTCCCTGCGGCGACAGCGTATTCGCTCACAGCATGATACGAGAAGTGTCCGTCGTTTGTGCCGCCTTCGATTATATTTTCGCTGATTTTTTCAATATCCGAATTATTTATAACTCTGAAATATTCATTTACTCTTGTTTCGCCGAGCATGGTGGAAAGCAAACGGTTCTGCCGTCTGAAAATCTGCACATCATCGGATGGGAACTCGTCAAAGCTGAAATCCGCGAGCCTCATGTCTGTCAAATATGCAACCGGTAGTGCGTTTTCGTTATGCCTGATGCTTAAAATGCCGTCTTCAAGCGGGCGTCCGTAGCTGTACGAACTGTGTGACAGCACATACCGTACGCCGAACAGGTCGTTTATAAGCGGAGTTGCGCCGCTGTAGCGGGTATAATGCCCGCGTGACGTCATTCCGAGCTTGCCGAGCAGCGTAACCGCACCCTCGTTAAAAGTACTCGCGCTATGCGAAAGCCCGAACATTTCAAGCGCTAACGGGTCGTTCACGGTACGGTGGAAGGTTTTTTCCATACGGTATAAGCCGTCGTCAGCGAGTGTTATATCCTTCACCGCATTCCGCAGAGGAACGACAAAATCAACATAAGTCGCACGGTCGGAATAAGTTATATCCTCGTCCTGTTTATTAAGGTTCGTGTAAGTATTATGGAAAAGCTCCAGCGCGACTGCTACGCCGATAGTTACCGCCAGCGCAGTCTTGCCGAACCGCTTGTTCTTGTTACAAAGCAGAATGATTGTCAATACTACTAAAATGAGCAGCGCAGGAATAACTACAGCCGCATTGTCAAACAACTCACGTCCGTTTTCGCCGAGCGCTGCATCGAAAGTATCGCGGCTCTCGAAGTAAACTAACAAGCCGAAGATTCCGAGCGCGGAAATACCTATTGCCCGCCTTGAAAATTCCCGCAACTTGTCAAACACCTCCGCACCCCACGCCACAAGCAGAAACGAAAGCATGAAACTGTAGCGGAAGGGGAGCCAGTTCGGAATCTGCATACCATGCAAAACAGTGTCAATAGGCGTATAATACATACTTATTATCAGGAATAAAGCTAAAACCGCACCCGTTGCCCGCCTTTTAATCGAGATGACGTTTTCTTTGCCGGCAAAGAAGAACAGCGGCAGCATCAGTAACGCCAAGGTTCCGCTGTAGATGTCGGGCAGGCTGTTGCTGTCATTACGGACGGTATCATAAGTATTCGGGAACAGCTTCCGCGCGAAGTCGGCGAGTATAAAGTTTGTCTGTCCCAAAAACTCGGTGTTAAACTCACCCTCAGCGGTTCTGAACGGCTGCGTGAAATCAGTTTTCCCCTGCTGTAATGAGCTGTAAACGGGAATTAGCACGAAACTCGCCATCAGCACCGCCGTAGCCGCAGAAACAGCGAATAATCCAATCCGCGCCAAAACTGCCCCGCTGTCGGTTTTCACGCCCGAAGCGTCTGTCAGGCGCGAAGAAATCAAGTAGCAGATGAAATACAACGCCGTAAAAATCCCTATCATGTACCCGATGTAAAAACAGGTCACAAAGCTGTAAAACAGTGAAATTACAAGCAGTCTGAACCGTCCGTGCCTGACTAATGATTCCACGCCGTAAATCACAAGCGGTAAAGCCAAAACGCCGTCAAGCCACATAGGGTTCATAGTCTGTACAATTACGTAGGCACAGAGCGCGTACATCATTGAGAAGACGACGGCGGTTCCCCCGCCGCAGCCGCGCCCACGCTTGAGATAAATTGCCATAGTAACGCCGATAGTACCGACTTTCGCGAGCAGCATTGTTAAAATTCCCTCGGTTATGTATTCCCGCGGAAACAGCCAGACAAGGAAGTTAAACGGGCTGGCTAAGTAATAGCCGAGAATCCCGAAGAACTCGCCCGAAAGACTTCTGCTCCAGGAATAGAAAATGCTCTGATTCCCACGGAAAACATCATACATATAGTCGAAGTAATAGACATACTGCCCGTTTAGGTCGAGCGAAAGCACCGAGCGTTCTCCAAACGGATAAATCCCGAATAATAAATACGAGACAAACAGAATCAAGACCGGTAAAAAGAATGCCGCAAAATAAAACGGATTCTCTTTAAACAGCCATACAAGCGGGTTTGTTCTTGTTTTCATCGGCTTTGTGCTGTCCTTGTTATCTTTAACAAGGACACTTCCTTTCTCATTAAACAGCCAAGTTTGGCGCCCTTTTTCACTGTTCATTTTCTTCAAAACCTGCTTCTTGCGTTATTATAAAACGCGGTCTGAATTTTATTTCCTCGTAAATCTTGCTGATGTAATATCCTAATATTCCAAGCCCGAACATAATCACCGAACCTGTTATTAAAACCAAAATTATAACCGTTGTGAAGCCTTCGGCAGAAACGCCGTGAAAGTATTGAACGAGCGTATTAACACTGATTCCGAGCGCGAAAATCATGAATATCACGCTCAAAAAGGTCATCAGCTGCATCGGAAAATAAGTAAAACCGGTAAGGTTCGACAGTGCAAACTTAACAAGCTTGCGGAAGCTCCACTTCGTCTTGCCTTTTTCACGTTTCTGCACATTAAACTCAAGTCTTGTGCGGTTAAAGCCTACCCAGCTCGACAATGCGCGGAAAAACGTCAGTCTTTCGGGCATATCAAGCAGCGCGTTTATAACTTTTCTGTCAAGCAGTTTAAAATCGCTCGCTTTATCCAAATCTATATCGGAATTAGCTTTCATCGCGCTGTAGAAGAGCTTCGCGAACAGCTTATAAAGCAGACCTTCTTTTCCTCGTGTGCGTTTGACAGCTTCCACGACTTCAAAGCCCTGCCTGTGAAATTTTACCATTTCGGGGATGAGTTCCGGCGGATGCTGCAAGTCGCAGTCGATTATAACTGCCGCTTCTCCCCCTGCGCGGCGCAGCCCCGCAAAAATTGCACCTTCTTTCCCGAAGTTGCGGGAAAAGCGCATACCTTTAATCGGTGAGCCGGCTGCGGCAGAATCTTCTTCGGCAGAAAGCATCAAAATTTCCCGCCATGTTCCGTCCGTTGAACCGTCGTCTACAAAAATCAATTCATAATCAAGTTTTTCAGCAGTCAGAATCGAACTCAAAACCCCTGCTGTTTTTCTTATATTTTCCTCTTCGTTATAAGCGGGAATGATTATTGAAAGCATAATTCTCCAACTGATACTAATTCATGATTGAAACATCCGAAAATCAGAACCCGTTCTTTACTGTATTACTTCATTTCTTGTCATAAATTCAAGATTGCCGCTGCTTGTCCTTACTGTAAACCTAATCGGGTTTTCACCTGCCGCTAAGTACAAATCACCCTCATGCGCATTAAATTCCCTGCGGAAAAAGTCTGAGGTTAGCCTGCCCGCATCGGTTAGAAAGTTAAGGTTCACGGCGTTTCTTTCCGGCATTGTAATTTTTATATCGCCTGAATCTGTCTCAATCGCGCAGGCATCCGTAAAGTTTATGAACTCCGCGCAGACATCGCCCTGCCGCGTACTCACGGCAATCAGCCCTTCAACTGCGCGCAGATTTATATTTCCCGTACGCGAGGACGCGCTCAGCAGTTCCGCGTGTATATTTTCGGCGGTTATGTCGCCGGAGGCAGATGTAAGCTTGATTTCCCTGTAGATTTGAGCAGGAAGCCGTACAATCATTCCGTAGTTCAATATATCAGTGCTGTACAGCGAAAGCGTAAAGTCCTCGACGCGGCTGATTTTAAGCTCGTTTTCCCCTTCGTCAATAATCAGCGCGGTTTCACCAATGTATTCGATTATGATTTTTTCACCGCTGTGGGTGTAAACCCGAAGAGGTATATCCGCTGAATTAACGCTGATAAACTGCGGTGCTTCGATTTCCCGCCGCTCTCTGTAAACCGTGGAACTCCAGCCGAATAACTCATAGGCGAACAACTGCATAATTAAAGCCAAAAACCCGAAAATTGCTGCAAGCGAGACAAAAAGCCGGAACAATTTCAACGGTACGCCTGCCTTGTTTAAGCCTTTTATATGCATGAATCTTATGCGTTTCAGAATCTTTCTCACGAAAAAATGTTCTCCACAGCTGAATTAAAGCGTCGTATAGCCTTAGGGCAGAAAATATACAGAGCCGAAGCGATTGAAAGCGAGGAAAAAACACCGAAAAAACCCGCAAAAAGCATAGCGGTTGGTGCGAGGTCGCTCGCGACGTTGCGCAGAATCCCCGCCAAACAGCCCAGCGCGATAAAAACCGAGAGTACGCCCATCGCTGCAAGAAAAACCGCAAAAACAGCCGTCGCCGCAACCAAGGCTATGATTAAGAGCGCCGAACCTAAAACTGCGGCGAACTTTAAATAAATCACAATCCGCAATATCTCCTAATACTGTTATCCATTTAAGAAATGGATAACAGGGTTCCGCGGCTTGCGAGCCGCGGGCGCTGTCACAGCAGCGCCATCCCTAAAATCCAATAAACCAGTTTATTGGATTTTAGTATAATTATTGCCTTTCATTATACTATACATTATATGGTTTGTCAACTACATTCTCAGCGCGTCAATCGGCTTCATATTCGCCGCTTTAAGCGCAGGGTAAACCCCGAAAAGCCCGCCAAGGAACAGCGAAAACAGCACCGGTGATAAAAACCGCTGCAAGCTGAAATCAAGCGCAATACCAAGGAACCCGCTTCCTGCCAGCGAAACTGCAAGCGCCGCAAGGCTCCCCGCCGCACTGCCGAGCAGCGCAAGCAGCGCGCTTTCCGACAGGAATTCCCGCAGAATATCAAAATTACAGGCACCCACCGACTTCTTAATTCCGATTTCGCGGGTTCGCTCGTTCACGCTGACAAGCATGGTAGTCATGACTGTAAGTCCTGCCACAAACAGCGAAATCCCCGCAATTACCGAAAGCGCGAATGTCACCGTTCTCATAATCCCCTGCAGCTGATTCTTTTGCTGCAGCAGATTCGATGCGACTAATTCCTGCCCCCTCCCGCCGCCGCTCAGCTTTGTTTCAATCCGCGCAGTCGCGGAAGGTTCAATGCCGTCTGCACCGGGGTTTAGAAGCACCGCGATTTTATCGTAAGTTTCCCGCCCCGTAAGGTTTTGCATTGTCGAAAACGGCACATACACGAAGTCAGGGATAATCCCTGAGAGCGCGGATTGCAACACGCTCAGCCCCGAGCTTGCAACACCGATAATCTCGAACCCTCGGTATTCTCCGCCGATGAGCAGATTTATGCTCTTACCGACAATATTGGTTCTGCCGTAAGTTTTGAGGGCGATTTCTTCATCAATCACGCAAACCAATGCACCCGAAGCGATGTCCCTGCTGTCAATCAGCCGCCCGTGAACCGCCTTCAGCGAAATGATTTCCCGCGCATCGCTGTTAATCCCCCAAACAAGACAAAGAAGATTCTGTTGCAAAAGTTCCGCACGCGCGTTCGCAGACATGAGCGGCATCGCTTTATCAACGCCGGTAATCGCACCAAGCGAGATGATGTCCGTATCGTCAAGGTGTGCTGCCGTGTTCACTTGGCGTGACTGCACTAAAACCGTGTTAATTCCCATGTTTTCGAGGATTTCCGAAACTTGCCCCGCGCCTGCCGCGCTTATTTGCGAAATCAGCGCAACAGCGAACGCGCCTACAGCAATGCCCGTCATAGTCAATGCTGAGCGAGTTTTACTGCGCAGTATATTTTTAAACGCCGTTTTTCTGAATAGCATTTTAAGACTCCATCGCTTTCACTAACGAATTTTCCGCAAATCTTTCAGGTCGTACTATCAGCTCGTCGTCCTCGCGGATTCCCGCAAGCAGTTCCGCACCCTCCGCAAGCTCGATTCCCGTTACAATATCGCGGCGGAGCGCCGTGTTCCCTGCTAAAACAAAGACATATTCGCCTCTGTCGTCCTGGTCAATCGCCGCATAAGGAACCAGCACAAGCTCCCTCGGCTCACCGATATTTATCCGGGCTTCAGCGGTGTATCCGACACGTATAAACTCATATGGGTTGACATCTGTTTCATCTTTGTTATAAAGTTCTAAAATCACATCAACAACAGTTTCTGTTAAGCCGCCGAATTCCTGCTGACGGGCGAAATCCGCAATTTCCCGAACCACGGCAGTGTAGATTCCGTCGCCGATTGCCGCGCCGTAAAGCTCTGCAGGTTGACCCACCCGAACGGCATTAATATCCCCTTCACGAACAGCGGCAGAAAGGAAGAAGGTGTCCCCCCGGCTGAAAATAACCCCTGCGCCGCGCACAACCTCGCGGTGAGAAATGCTGCGCGGGTGAACCGTCTCCGCTTCCGGCAGCATGTTCAGGGTTGCCTGCGGGGCGATGATTGCAGCCCATGCGCCCGCTGTAATAAAAATGCCGAGAAATGCCCACTTAATGTATTTTTTCATATTTATAACCATTCCTTCCTCTTGAGGAGAATTTGTGCCGAGTTCGTTTTCGAGGCACAAACCGACGGGTTTGAAAGAAATCTTTAGATTTCTTTCAAACTTTACCCCGTTATTTCAAGGACACGCATTGCGCACCCGTTAATTTTGCGTACAACTGACAGCAGCCCTGTAAATTATTTTGGCTAAAATTTCCCGGAATATTATACGGATAATAAATTTTTTACCGTTAATAATAATTACGATTAATTATTTATGAAAGGTAAATTTTATGAACCTTATTATATGCAACGAAAGCTGCCGCCACCAGCAAGACGGTTACTGCTGCCTTGAGGGGAGTTCGCAGATTACCAACGCGCTCGCCTCGCCCTGCTGTTACTACGAGGAAACCGACAAAACATCGAAGGGGAAAATGAATGATAACAATTCGGGGTATTCATAAAAAATACAGAATGGGTGAGGGTATAATCGCCGCCTTAGACAGCGTTAATCTCGATATAGGGGAAGGCGAGTTCGTTTCGGTTACAGGCGCATCCGGCTCCGGAAAAACCACGCTCATGAACATATTAGGCTGTTTGGATTCGCCGTCTGAAGGAAGTTATATATTAGACGGCGAAGATGTTTCCCGAATGTCCCGCCGCAGGCTCGCCCGTGTGCGGAATCTTAAAATCGGCTTCATTTTTCAGGGCTTCAACCTTATTCCTACGCTGACCGCCCGCGAAAACGTGCTTTTGCCGTTGATTTACAGAAAAACACCCGCTAAAACACGTGAGCGTTTAGCGGATGAGGCACTTGAAATTGTAGGATTGTCAAAACGCGCAAACCACCGTCCCTCGCAGCTTTCCGGAGGTCAGCAGCAACGGGTCGCAATCGCCCGGGCAATCGCGGCGAAGCCGCCGTTAATTCTTGCAGACGAGCCTTGCGGAAGCTTAGACAGCAGAACGAGTGCGGATATAATGAAAATCCTGCGCGGTTTAAATGAGACGGGGCGCACGGTCGTGCTGATAACACACGACGAAAAAGCTGCGCGGTCAGCGGATAAAATCATAAGGATTTCAGACGGCAGAATAGTTTGATTAGACTTTTCCGCTAACTCTTGAATGAGATGACTGTATTGATATATAGTCCTTTAACTTAAAAAGCGAAACGCTTTTTAAGTTAAAGGGGCTTGCGCTGTTGCGACAGCGCCCGCTGCGCTCACGCAG
>JAITFV010000205.1 GCA_031281115.1 Oscillospiraceae bacterium
TAAACAATATAAGCCTTGACCTTGTTAACGGCGTTTACGCGCTGCTCGGACCGAACGGTGCAGGGAAGTCAACGCTTATGAATATACTCACGTTGAGTCTCCGCGCTGATGAAGGCAAAGTTCTGTGGAAAGGTGCAAAGCGAATCGAGGAGGCGGGGAAGGAATACCGCGGTGTACTCGGTTATATGCCGCAGCAGCAGGGGTTGTACGATGGTTTTCGCGGCGTGGATTTCCTGTGTTACATAGCGGGGTTAAAGGATATTCCGCCGAAAAGAGTGCGGGAGGAAGTGCAGAGAGTTGCATCACTTGTAAACCTTTCTGATCGTCTGCGTGACAGGATTTCGGGTTATTCCGGCGGGATGAAGCAGCGTATATTATTCGCATCCGCAATTATCGGCGACCCGGAAATAGTGGTACTTGACGAACCTACCGCAGGGCTTGACCCGAAGGAACGAATCCGCATACGTGAAATCGTGAAATCAATGGCAGGCGATAAGATTATCCTCTTTGCTACGCATGTCGTTTCCGATATAGAAACAATTGCCAATGATGTTATACTGCTCAAGAAAGGCGTGGTGATTGAAAGAGGAAGTCCGTCTGAACTTTGCAGGAAGTTTGAAATTACGCAGGGCGGCTTGGAGTCAGTATATATGAAAGTATTTGACGAAGGCGATGAACAGTTTTCCATCAACAATGTACAATTATAGTCGTTTAAAACGACTATGGTTGCGGTGAAACCGCAACTCGCCGCGTAGCGAGCGAAAATTTAGATTGGAATCATTCCAATCTAAATTTAACTAACTATAAACAAAACGGATAATACAAGGAATGAGGTTTGATTATGCGGTTATTTAAGTACGAATTGTACAAAATTATAACTAAAAAGCTCTTCTGGGGTATGCTTGTAGCCGCATTAGCGGTAAATGTGCTTGCTTTATGGTTTTTGAACCGTCCCGCGCACTCTGATTTTCAAATGGAACTGCCACACGCCGAGGTCAAGGAAGTTTTTGATATTCTGCGCATTCTTCCTTTAAGCCAAAAACTCGCATGGCTTCAGGATGAACTTGATTTAATGGACGCATATCAAAATAAAGAATGGTTTTATATGTACAGAAGTATGCTTGCAGCAGAAACATCCGGCAGAAGCAGCAGCGGAGGCGGAGGCAGAGTTATCAGAGGCGGCGGCAGAATTATCGGTTCGGGTGTGGGCGTTGAAACTGTGGAAGTTGTATCCCTGTCTTTGAACGGTGGTTATGAGGAAACTCCCGGAGATGAAGATGACTCCGGGGACGAAGATGACTCCGGGGGTGAAGGGGACGATTGGCATACTAATTGGCTGACTGACTATGTAGCGGAGCTTCAGGAACAATACGATAAAGACCGCGAACGGTTCGGCGACCGATTGGACGAGGATTTTCCGTGGGAGATAATTAACGCCCGCAGAACTCTATATAGCTCAATTGTAAATGACCTGACCGTAAATACATATTCTGCTTATCTTGACAGGATTGATGCTGAGGCGGGTATGCTTCTCGGCTCTGCGATTTTCGGAGGAGACCCCGATTCTTTCTCATCGCGTAATATCCGGGTGACGCAGGAAGATTTTGCAGGTATGCGCGGCACGGAAATCCGTTACGATGTTCACCGCGGCGTCAGAGTTTTGTTAGACTCGCCGTCTGCCGATATAATAATTCTGCTGCTACTTGTAGTGATTTGTCTTATATTAATCACCGATGAAAAAGATAAAAGATTATTCTTGATTGTTAAGTCAACACCGAAAGGTCACATACATACGATTTTAGCGAAGCTCGGAGCATTAGCTGTCAGCGTTATTTTTGTGAGCGTACTCGTATTTGCAACAAGCGCTGTTTTCGCTGAATACACATACGGACTCGGGGATATTTCCCGCTCGGTTCAATCCGTGCCGCACTTTTTCGGCAGTACGCTCAGCGTATCGGTTGCAGGTTTCATAGCTGTATATCTCGCTTCAAAGACAATTGCGCTCGTTTGCATAGGAACGGCGATTATGCTGATTGCAATTCATGCGCGCCATGCGGTTATCTTAATAGGCGTTACGATTCTCGCTGCCGCCGCGAATATCGCGCTTTCGGCGGTTCCGCTCATTTCAAGCTGGAACATTCTGCGCTTTTTAAACTTGTATTCGTTAATACGACCGCAAAGAATCTTCGGAGATTATTTCAACTTTAATGTCTTCGGGAACCCCGTGAGGGTAGCACCTGTCTTCGTAGTTTTCGGGATTGTAATTTTTATTGTTTTCGCGGCTGCGGTCTGTATCTCGTATTTAAAGAAACACGCACTTGAAAGCAATCTTGAGCTGTTCAAATTCAAGAAATTTAAGCTCCCCGCAAAGGTTCACACCGGTTATAAGTTTTACGAGTTTAAAAAGCTGGCGTTTAATAATAAAGCGCTTCTCGTACTTATAATATTCATGATTTTACAGGCTTACAGCATCTATAATATGCGGCAGCCCTATCTCGGGTGGGGGCATAACTATCAAAGGGAATATCTGCTGATGCTGCAGGGACCTCTTACTCAGGAAAAGCACGATTCTTTGCTTGAAGAGAAACGGAAACTCGACCATGCGAACGATGAAATTGAACAAATCAATCAGATGCAGATGCGCGGCGAAATACAGTGGTTTGAATCATGGGACCTCATGCGCCCTCATTATGACGTTATAAACAGTATGTGGGGCTTTGATGAAATTTTTGAGCGTTTCATATATGTTCGCGAAACAAGGTACGCGCAGTTCGTGTATGACACAGGTTATGCGAGGCTGTTCGGGATGAGCGGTATTGATTCGGGGCTTGTCGGCGGAATGTGGCTCATTTCAATCATGATTCTATGTTTGTGCGGCGTATTTCCGATGGAATACAAAACAGGAATGTATAAAATCCTGAACGCTTCGCCGCACGGACATGCCGATACTGTTCGTTTGAAGCTGATTTTATCTGCGGGAGTCATGGTAATTGCTTTTATAATCGCTAATCTGCCGGATTTGATTTTCACAGGGCGGTACTTCGGCTTCGGCGGGGCAGGCGCGCCTCTTGCAAGTATTCCTGATACATTCACAGGCGGATTCCCCGCTTTTGTGGGTGGTTTGCCGATTGCGGCGTATATAGTATTTATGTTGCTTTTGCGATTATTCTTCTTTACGGGAATCATGCTGATGATTTTAGCTTTATCGCTTAAAATTAAAAATAACGCCTACACCGCGCTGGTTAGTGCGCTTGTTCTGCTGTTCCCGCTGTTCATGTACCGCTTAGGTCTTAACTTGTTTAATCCTGTGAGCGTACTTGAATTAATCACAACAAACGGGCTTATAATCGCGCCATCAGCTTTTAAGGCGGTACAAGTCTCCGTGTTCCTTATTATTTCCGCGGTCAGCGGTTGGTACGTTATTAAAAGGTTTGGAAAAACCTAAAATAAAACTAAGCGGGGAAAATGTTGGCTTTATTCCTCGCCGGTGAAGAAAGGACTTAATGAAAACATGAAAAAGTCAGCACTATTGTCATTAGCCGCAGTGCTTCTGCTGGGGCTCGCTGCCTGCGCGGGAGGTGAAGGCGCGGCAGTAACGGAAATAGGGGGTGAGGACCCGATAGAAACTCTTGAAGTTTCGGGTACGCCGAACGGTTCGGAAAATGAAGAAGACGATTATTTCGATTCGCCGCACATTTGGAATCCCGTTCGCGAGGCTCCGGATTTTACAAAACTCACAATCGTACCCGACGCAAATTCGGGCGAATCGCTTGAGATTCCGGATATGTGGGTAACCGAACACGGCGCGTATTACGTTAATGTAATTTACCCGGAATATTCGGGAATGATGCGCGGCGGCGGGGTAGCTGTCGGAACAGCGGGTACATCTTTATCTATGAATCTTGTCGGCGGAAATGACAACAAACCGATTACCCTTGTTCATATAATCGATAGCGCAACAGGCAAAGACATGGTTTTATGTAACCGCGTAACCTGTCCTCACGATTCCGAAGACTGCGGTGCATATCTGCCCGACGACCCCGTTGACCCTAATGCTTACGATGAGTGGGGCTTTACGCCGCGCAGAGTCGGCTGGGGCAGCAGCAGTACACTTTTCATAGACGGAGGGTATATTTATGCCTTAAACAGCGGCACTACTTTTTATCGTTTGGGTCTTGACGGAAGCGGCAGAACAGAGCATATGAGGCTTCCGGAAAAATACGACTTTTCGTGGGGCAGAAGCTGGCTCATGCACGGGAAGCTGTATACGATAGGGAGTTTCACGGTTCAAATGGATGAATTCAACTTCGGCAGCGCGACGGCAATGATTGAAGTAGATTACGTCAACAGAACCACGAATGTAGTTTGGGAAAGCGAACAGAATTCTTACACAGATGTTCTCGGCTTATGGGATGGACAGATTTATTTGGTTGAATTTGCTTATAATTCCGAGTGGGGGCAGACTCAGGAAGAAATGCTGGATTATTACAATAATCAAACTACTGCATTTTTCTCTTATAACCCCATCACCGAACAGATGACGGAAATTTTCAAAGAAACCGGTGACGGCTTCAACGGCAACACATGGAATATACCCGAAAGCGGCGAGATTATTTTCCATTCGCGCAGGGATGAAGCGCTTTACCGCCTTAATGTGAGAACGGGTGATGTAACTCTGCTCACCGGCAACGTTTCCGGGTTCATATTTATAAACGAGGAACGTGACGGCAGAGTACTCATGATTCGGTATGACAACGACGACTGGATGGTCAATTATCAGGTTAGCGATACAAGTTTATTGTTCTACGAATTTGCCACGGGTGAGTTCGGAGAACTTACGCTCAGAATTAAGCAGAGCGTCGGAGATGATGAAATCGCTTATATACTGTTTGAGGAGAACGGATATTATTATATCGAAATAGAGCGCGAAACAACAGAAGTTACCGACTATGGTCATACCTGGTTTCAAACTGATCGCACTCTGCTCGGAAGAATCCCGATTGACGACTACTGGGCGAGCAATGCAGACGCGATTGAAGAATTAGATTGGTACGACCAAAACGAATGGTGGGAATTTTTAGATGGGGTATATGGCAGGGGTATAGCGAGGGGATAAAAAGCTGCTTTATATCGCCAGTTTCGCTTTACGCAGCGCCGCTTTTATTGCCTTACTTAAAAACGGTAACACAGCAGTCCTGACAACACCGACAACGATAAACGGAGCAACCGCAAAGCCAAAGGAAGCCGCCAGGCTATGCTCGGTCATCCGGTAAAACCAAAGCAACCCTGCGCTCCAATTAAATATGCTCCCTGCGGCAAGTCCGAGAAAAGTCCAGACAAAACCCTCTTTGCGTTCGCCAAGACCGGCAAGGAGAGCAACGATAGGGAATGAGAGGATGAATCCTCCCGTGGGGCGCATAATTACGGCGATTCCTCCTTGAAAATTCGCAAAAACAGGGGCTCCGACCGCTCCCACTAAAACATAAACCAATGCCGCCATAGCACCTCTTTTCGGTCCGAGCACAAGCCCGGCAAGCGATATTCCCCATGCCTGTAACGTGAAGGGAACTCCGCTCGGTTGCGGAACTTGGATAAAAGCGCAGGCTGCCGCAATGGCTGCAAACATTGCTATGTAGCAAAGGTCACGTGTTGAACGTTTGATTTTTTCCATATAATTTCTCCTTGTGTGTAATATAATATATCTCTACTATACAAATATACAACAGAAAAACTAAATTGTCAACCTATAATCGCATATAGGTTGACAATTATTTTTCAGCAATCTGTTGTATTATATAATCGTTTAAATTGAAAACTGTTCCACAGTTTCAATTTAAACGGGTTTCCGCTGCGTGAGCGCAGCGGGCGCTGTCGCAACAGCGCAAGCCCCTTTAACTTAAAAAGCGAAAC
>JAITFV010000212.1 GCA_031281115.1 Oscillospiraceae bacterium
TTCCACAGTTTCAATTTAAACGGGTTTCCGCTGCGTGAGCGCAGCGGGCGCTGTCGCAACAGCGCAAGCCCCTTTAACTTAAAAAGCGAAACGCTTTTTAAGTTAAAGGACTATATCACCGTATATATTGAACTCGTCATTGTTAAAGCTCGTTCTGTATGTTTGTTGAGCGTGTTTATCCCATTCGCTGACGAAAACCGTTTTTAACTGATATAGATACGAAATGTAGGGAACGACGCCCTACTTCACAAATCAATACATACGTCCAACAGAGCTTTAGATTAAGAAGATTAGCTTTGCCTACGGCAAAGCCGATTACAGATTCAGCCACAAAGCGGGGCGAACCCCACCGTCGTTGTCGCTGACGTCGTAACCACTTACGCGGACAATACCGTCTTCGCTGACAAAGGCGGCACAGTCACCATCGGTACTGGGCGACCGAAGCCACCACCAGATTGCTTCACCATTGGCGTTTATGGCTATTCTCGAAGCATTGTCTGTGAAGTAAGTTTGGGCTTCATCTATGCTCAGTAAGAAAATATTATCGGTTGTGTTGTTTCCGCCCGCCGTGCCGTGTGTCGGATTATTACTGTTGATTATTGTTGTTTCAACAATCCGTCCTTGTTCTGATGACGAAAAGCTGTTGTAAAACTCACCGTTTAGATACTGACGTACAGTGCTGTGTTCCCATGTGATTTCGCCGCCGTCTGCATGATAGGGTTTGCGCTCTGTTACATCTTCGGTGATGATTAATGCCCTGCCGTCCTGCACTTCAAGCACTCGCCAAAACACGCCGCCAAAGTGTATAAGACTTCCTGCATTTATCGTGTTATTCGCCATTGTTATGTTTGTTAAGGCTTCATTTCCGCTAAATGCCGAACGTCCTATGTTGGTTACGCCGCTCGGAACATGAACCTCCATTATTCCAGTTTGAAAGAACGCTCTATCGCCTATGCTGATAACAGGAACACCTTCGATTGCTTCGGGTATACCTACTCTAACACGTGTACCAATGTATTGTGTAATTTCAATTCCTCCCGCAATAGCCCTGTACTCAAAATCGCTCACAGGGTTTTCTTCTATGGCGGGTAAATTGGGGATTACAGGGGGGGTATCCTTGCCGCCTCCGCTATTGTCGTCATTGCCGCAGGCTGCCAAAGCCAGTACCATTGCCAGTGCCAGAATAATCGCCATTAATTTTTTCATTGTGTTTTTTCTCCTGTTTTGTGTTTTTACTTTGAAATTATAACATAATTTTGGTAAAATGTCAATCAAGATAATGATAAATCGGATTGCTTTTTTTCTCGCGTTCTATTGTTGTGCTCGGTCCGTGTCCGGGGTAGACTTTGGTCTCCGGCGGCAGAATAAACAGCTTGTTTATAATAGAATCCGCTAAATCTTTTTGGCTTCCTCCCGGAAAGTCGGTTCTGCCAAAGCTGTCTGCGAAAAGCACGTCGCCGCTTATGAGAATATTCTCATCTTCAAAGTAATAGCATATACTGCCCGCCGTGTGTCCGGGGGTAGAAATTGCTTTAATTTTAAAGCCCGCGAGTTCTATTATTTCACCGTCTTTGAGTAAAACATCGGCAGTCACGGAGACCGGCGTTCTCCCCATTTTCGCAGAGCCGTTATACGCCGGGTCTGTTAAAAAATATTCCTCGTCCTTACCGGCATAAACAGGCAATTTCAACGCTTCTTTCAAGCCGTTCACCGCGCCGATATGGTCAAAATGCCCGTGCGTGAGCAGAATGGCCGTTGGTTTCGTTTGCAGTTCTTCGCACTTTTCAATAAGATAATCCGCGCTTTCTTCGAGGTCGATGAGCAAGGCTTCACCGCCGTTTACAACGATGTAGCTGTTGGTGCTGACCATGCCTAATACTTCTGTGATAATTTTCATGTTTTCATAAAGTCCTTTCTGATGATAATTGTCCACAGGCAGCTTTTAGTTCGCTGCCGAATTCCTTACGTACAACGGCTCTTATGCCGCTTTGAATCAGTATCGAATAAAAATTTGCCATTCGTTCCGTGCTTGAGCGCGCAAAGTTCAAACTTGTTTCATTATACGGGATAAGATTGATGTAACAATTAACACCTCTAACTAATTCCGCAAGTTCGCGGGCGTTATCGTCACTGTCGTTAATGCCCGCGAGCATTATATATTCGAGTGTTGTTTTCTTTTTACGAGTTTTCGTAAAATCTATAATATTTTCTATGCTGTATGCGTTATTCACAGGCATTAAACGGCTTCTGATTTCATTATTAGGCGCGTGTAAACTTATTGCGAGATTGCATGAAATTTCATGCAATTCATCAAGCTTCGGGACGCCGCAAGTCGAAATTGTAATATGCCGCGGGGCGGTGCCGCGCCCATGCCGATGTCCGATTATGTTGATGAAATCCATGACATTTTCAAAATTATCGAGAGGTTCGCCGATACCCATAAGTGTCACACGGTTTATTTTTTCGCCGAGTTCTTCCTCGGCTTTTAATAATTGCAGAACCATTTCAAAAGGCTGTAAGTCTCGCACCTTTTTCATAGCACCGGACTGACAAAATACACAACCCATATTACATCCGACCTGCGTAGAAATGCACAGTGCGTTTCCGTAATCATGCCGCATTAAAACAGCCTCAACCGAATTGTTATCATAAAGCCCAAAAAGCAGTTTTACCGCATTAGAGCAACTGCTTTTTTCAATGATTTTAATACTTTCAAAGTTAAAATCTTTTTTTAATATTTCGTTGATTCGCGAACTTAAATCAAAGTTTGTTATACGCTTTCGATAGAGATTATTAAAGATTATTTTTGCTTTGGCTTTGTTTTCGCCGCGCTCTGAAAAATACGCTTCCAGCGCATGAAATGTCATATTATAAATATTCATCAACTATAAATATCCTGCACTTCCTTCGCGGAAATATCAGCGTTATACATTTTTACGCAATAAAGCTCGGGTGTGGTGGATATTACAGTACCATCCTCGAGTTCAACCATAGGATATTTTAAATTCCGCTCGTTGACCATTATAACTTTAGCCACAGAACCATCAGATAAAATCATGAATTTGCCTTTCAGCTCGCCTATCATGCAATCAATGAACAGCTTGGTGAGTTTTACGTCAAGCATGGAATAGCCTTCCTCTGCGAAGTTTTCGAGAATTACAAAAGGTGACTGCGCTTCTTTGTAAGCGCGCTTGGCTATCATAGCATCGTAAATATCTGAAATAGATGTAATACGTGCAAAATCGGTTATATCCTTCGCGGCGAGTCCGTAAGGGTAGCCGGAGCCGTTGAGTTTTTCGTGGTGCTGAAGTACGCCGAGGAGCAGTGCTTTTTCCCTGATGCCCGAATTCACTAACATTTCAAATGAGAAAACTGAATGTTTCTTAACAGTTTCAATCTCTTCTTTTGTCAGCTTCGCAGGTTTATTTATAATTTTTGCGGGAATAAGCAACTTACCTATATCGTGCAGAAGTCCGGTTTTCACGAGTTCATCGTGCCGTTTTTTATCGTAACGGAGCCATTTTGCCATAAGACCATTAAGAAATGCCACGTTAAGGCAGTGCGTGTGAAGATATTCGTCAACGCTGCGGATATTATTTATACTGTCGATAATTAAAGAAATATCGTTGGTTTCGAGCTTTGCACCTATTTCAAGTACGAAATCATCGGTTCTGGCATTATCGACCTTTCCGCTCTCGGCAATTTCCGCAAATATTTTTTCGGTTTCAATTTTAGTTTCGACATACTGCCGCTTAACTTCTTCAAATTCAGGCGTAGGCGGCGGCGGTACAGTTTTCTTTTTAGGTTTCGGTTTCGGCGGCGGCTCCGGTTCCGGGGGCGGAGGAACCCAGCCTAAATCGACGCCGCGTTTCAAAAACGCTTCCAAATAATTTGAAGCAATATAAACCGAATCGTCGGGGTCGGCCGCTGTGCGGAATCTCGCCAAAAGCGCCTCGGTAATGGTTACATTCTCGCAAAGATATGAGAACTCGCTGCCTTTTTTAACATAGGCTTTGCAGTCCAGCACTAACTCAAGCGGTATATTATCTATTTTTACTGCTACATATTCCAAAACTGTTAATCCTCCCTTACATTATAGCATTGCCGTGTAATCCTTTAAATTTATAGGGATTGACAAGAAATAAAGTTGACAAATCTGACGCAGGGTTTTTGTATTAATCTTTAATTTCTTGGCAGAAATAATTCTCGCGTGATTGCAAGCCACTCCCTGACCAAGTATGTCGGCAGAACATAAGGCTGTGTTGGGGCGGCGATTGAGTTTATTTCATCAAAATACCTGCCCGCAATGATTCTGCCGCGCCATAAATGAAAGCCGTCTGAAACCACAACAATATCAAGCGGTAAACTATGCTCTCTGATAATGTCATTTGCAAAGGCGATATTCTCAAAAGTTGAAGTTGAGCGTTCTTCTAAAAAAATCCGTTCTTCGGAAATACCGTTTTGCACAAGCCAGTCACGCATAACACACGCTTCGCTGCGGGTTTGCCCTTGTCCGATTCCTCCTGTTACAACGCAGACAGCACTTTCATCAGCAAGCAGATAGTCCCGCGCAGCAGCGAGCCTTCTCGCAAGCATAAGAGAGGGATTATCACCTCTGATTTGGCAGCCGAGCACAATAACAGTACGCTCTTTACCGGGAATAATTTCCGGCTCGTCATTCGCCGCAATAATTATATTTACTGTAAGAAAACCTACATAAAACAATCCGACGGCAAAAATAACCATTAGAATAATAAACATAATAAAAAGTGTTTTTACACGCTTTATAAGCGGATAAAACGCCCATATCAATATAACAGCCGCACAAAAAATAACTCCTGCTATATTTCCAAAGTTTGTAATTCCGACTGTCATAGGGAAAATGAATAAAACAAATAAAATTCCAAAGAAAGGTAAAATTAATAAACCTGAGATTAATCTTTTTTTATTTATATTTTTAATGTAAATCATGAATAGCTCTCATTATTTCCTACAAAATGCCTTACGCGGAGCGGGATTTCCATGCTTTTAGCAAGCTCGCGGCATTTTTGAACTTGCTCTTCGCCGATTACATCAACAACCGTGAAGAAAACATTCGTGTGTTTTTTCGCCTCTCGCGCAAAATCAAGCAGCGCCGAATAAGTTTCCGTGCCGAATTTCGGCTTTGTTACACGCAGGTATTCTTCTTCATCGGCAGCGTTGAGGCTGATTGAAACAGAATCAAAAATTTCAAGCGAACTTAAAATAAAAGCAGGTTCAATAAGCTTTACAAGCCCGTTTGTGTTTAATCTTACAGGCAGATTGCATTTAGATTTAATGTGTTCGCAGGCAGCAATTACAATTTCCGCTCTTTCTGTAGGCTCGCCGTAACCGCAGAAAACAACCTCGGTTAGTCCGTCAAGCTTAACCGCGCCGAACGCCGTCTTAATTTCGTCCAAATCCGGCTCGCGTTCAAGCCAAAGCGTCTCCGCGCTGCCTACGCCTTTGCCGCTTCCGCGAAGACAGAAAACGCAGTCACATGAACAGCGGTTTGTGATATTTACATAGAGTTTATCCCCTAAAGTGTAAAAAACAGTCATAAGTGTATTATATATTTATTTTATGAAAATGTCAAGTTTTTGTTTAAATTACATATGATTTGCTATGAAAATCAACTTTTTTAAATCTTTTAGAATCTGTCCTAATAGAAAAAACCACACCGCTTAAACAGCAAAATTTACACCACGCTGCGACAGCGCGGAACCCTGTTATCCATTTCTTAAATGGATAACAGGGTTATTTGACATTTTAATAAAAAACGTGCTATAATTATAAAAAAGTTAAGAATGGAGAATTTTTGTGAAGCATTTGAATGTAAAAGTTATTCTCATTTCAACCATTTCATGTTTGCTGACAGCTGCAATAGTTTTATTAATGCTGCACATGACTAAAAGCCGCCGGGAACCGCGTATGTATATAGCGTTGGGGGATTCTGTCGTGTCCGGGTACGGCGTAGCTTCAAGCGAAAGATATGCCGATGTTTTGTTTGAAAAGCTGCGGGACGGGGGCTATGTTGATGATTATATAAATTTAGGCGTGGACGGCTTCACCACCACAATGCTGTACGATTATCTGAACAGTCTCGATAAAGAAGGTTTGGAGTCTTTCCGAAATGCTGAAGTAATTACACTCAACATCGGCGGGAACAACATTCTCATGCCTTTTTTGGATTATCTTCCGAACTTTGAGGAAATCGCGGAAACAATTACAGAAATAGGAACCGTCGTATCTGATGCGCTTGAAGTTGTTTCTTCGGCAAGCGGAATGATTGACGAAGTTCGCGGCGTTATGGATAATTTCGGAATCGGTAGCATCGGGGAAGTTCGCTCCCTTACACGGCTTTTCGGTGAAGTCGGGCCTTTGTTCGGCGATATAACCGATATTTTCGGCAGAATTACAAACTTTGACTTCATAAATCCTGTTTCCTTGTTTTTCGGTCCGTTACCCGAAGAGCTGGAAACCGAATTGCAAAAAGGATTAAATATTTTCGAGAGCGAGTTCGGGAATATCATCGCGTGGTTTGAACGGAATGCGCCGGAAGCGGTAATTATCGTGAACACGGTTTACAACCCGCTCCCGAGGCAAATCATGGGATTTACCTTAAATATTTCAAGCAGAGCAGATGCTCTTACGCGGTCTATGAACGAGATTATCCGTGAACTTTCGGAAGAGCGCGGTTTTTTGGCAGCTGATATATATTCGGCGTTTGAAGGCGAGCAAAGAATGATTGATATAATGAATTTCGGCTTGGATTTAACAGCTCTGACTTTTAATTTCGATATCATTCACCCTAACGCGGAAGGGCATAATTTGATTTTTGATTTAAACTATGATGCTTTTAAAGAAAAAAATTGATACTATAGCCAGTTATAATCGTTTAAATTGAAAACTGTTCCACAGTTTCAATTTAAACGGGTTTCCGCTGCGTGAGCGCAGCGGGCGCTGTCGCAACAGCGCAAGCCCCTTTAACTTAAAAAGCGAAAC
>JAITFV010000218.1 GCA_031281115.1 Oscillospiraceae bacterium
GTTTCGCTTTTTAAGTTAAAGGGGCTTGCGCTGTTGCGACAGCGCCCGCTGCGCTCACGCAGCGGAAACCCGTTTAAATTGAAACTGTGGAACAGTTTTCAATTTAAACGATTATAACTCTCAAAAGCGAGACACTTTGTTTTAAAGTTAAACTCAGCGGCGTTCTTTAAATGACTGACAATCGGTACATTCGGTGTGGTCGGGGTGATTCTCGTGAGTGCCGACTTGGATTTTTTTAAGCGCACAGTATTCTTCTTCGCTGCAATGATTTGCACAATTATAGATTGTGCAGGCGATTGCTTTATTTACATATTCTGCCATGATAATTCCTCTTTTCACTGTATAATTCGGACGGATATAGTTATCTGCCCTTACTATTTTTCACAGAAACAGAGGATTTATTCACTTAAAATTATATCACACGCCTCAAAAAGATTTTCTGCTATATAATCGGCGCCGTGTTCCTCGAATTCTTCGCGGCTGCCAAAGCCGGAGAGTACCGCGATTGATGCGATTCCTGTATCCTTCGCGCCTGCAATATCGTAGAATCTGTCGCCGACCATAACGGTTTTCGGTAATTTGTTTTCGCCGATTCCGAGATGTTCTAAGGCGTGTGCTATGATTTCGTTCTTCTCGTGGCGCCCGCCCGAGTCCATTGAAGCTGCTGAAATAAAACTAAAATACTTTAACAAATTAAAGTGTTCCATTAATCTGATTGCCATTTCCTCCGGTTTTGAGGTTGCCATCGCGATTGTTTTCCCCGCCGTCGAAAGCCGTTCCAACAACTCCTTTGCCCCCGAGATTAATTCATTTTCGTACAGTCCTGTCGGCATATATCTTTCACGGTAAAGCTCTAAAGCACGCTCGGCTTCCTCCTCTGTAAATCCGACATTCTGCATAAAACCGGCTCTCAGCGGCGGCCCGATAAATTTTGGAATCAATGAATCCGGCACGAGCGGCTTCCCCATCTTTTCCATGGCGTAGTTGATTGATTTTGTAATTCCCTCAACGGGATTAGTGAGCGTGCCGTCAAGGTCTAACAGTACGTAGTCGAATTTCATTTCTTATCCGCCTTTATTAATCTCCTAACTGCACCAACCGCACACATAATTGCACGTTCGGTATCTTTTGTTACAGTATCGGGCAGCCCTGCTTTGGTACGTTCAACATTCCAAATCGCGAGCATAACCCCGCCTGCGCGAACCCGCCGGGTCAGTGCAACCGAGAAAATCGTTGCGGCTTCCATCTCGGAAGTCAGGCAGCCGGACTTTATATAGCTGTCCCAGCGTTTTTCAAGATAATCCCCAACCGGCATTGTTTCCGGCGCGACCTCTCCGTAGAAGCTGTCTTTGCTCTGCACAACGCCGACATGAAACCGCCTGCCGTCCTCGTCTTTTGACAATACCTCGGCTTCTTCGGCAAGGGCTTTCGTAACGTTAAAATCTGCTACTGCGGGATAATCGGGCGTGAGATACTCACGGCTTGTCCCGTCTCCGCGGATTGCCGCCTGCGCAACCACAATATCGCCGCCCATGACCTTCATATCCATGCCGCCGCTTGTGCCTACTCTTATAAAGGTATGCGCTCCGCATTTAATAAGTTCTTCAACAGCAATCGCCGCAGAGGGTCCTCCGATACCTGTTGAGCAGACGCTGACTTTCGCGCCGTCAAGGTATCCGGTGAAGATGTTATATTCACGGTTGTAAGCGATTTGCTCGGCGTTGTCTAACTTTGCCGCGATTTTTGGCACACGCCCGGGGTCGCCGGGGAGGATTACGTATCCGCCGATGTGCTTACTGTTTGTCTTGATGTGAAATTGCAAGTCTCCGCTCATAATTCCCATGATTATTTCCCCGATTCTTTTTTTGCGGGCGACCGGATATCGTCCCTGCTGCCTAAAATTGACGGCGCGGGGGCGTTGAGCCTTTCGCTGCGCCTGTCAATCCTGCCTGTGATGTAGTGCGGGTTGATTACGAAAATATATATAACCGCGAGAATCGTCATGAAAATCTGCGGCATATACATGAACGAAGCTTCGGTCATTGTGCCTAAAATCGTGTGAATATAAAGCGTCAGCACAGTACCGAGGAGCGCGAAGCAGGCAGCTGCTTTCGTTCTGTTCAGCATCATAAGAAAGCACGGCACGAAGTATCCTGCGATTGTCGCGGCGACCCACAGCCTTATCACAAAATGTCCCGAAACATCTACGTAGCTGCCCCCTGTGTCACTCACGATAATATCGCCGCCCATAATAATTACAGGCCCGATAAGCCCGAAAAACACGCCCCACACCGAGGTGAGAAACAATACTATCACACGGATTGTAATTTTTGCAGCTTTCATATTTTCATTAAGTCCTTTCTTCACCAACGAAGAATGAAAACAACGTTTTCCCCGTTTCAGTCGTATTTTGTTTCAAACTTTTTACTCCCTAATAATTATATATTTAATCATAACACACATCTGCACAAAAAGCAACCCCGCCTTTAAAAGCAGGGTAAAATTTAGAACCCGCCCTAATAGAAAATCACACCGCTTTAGCAGCTGCATACATGCGTTGAAATTTTCTTAAATATCTACTTTAAGACTATTTTATCATGTTTTTTACCATTTGTAAACTTTTTCATGCGTCAGCTGTGTGATTACTTGTTTTTGTGCATATTTAACAAATTTTCCGCTACATATTGATTTTTAGTTAAAATTGTGGTAAAATTTTATTTATATATAATCCGGCGGCATTTTGTTAAATATTTAACACGATAACCGAAAGGACGAGTAAAAATGAACATACCCCCAGCATACATAGACGGCACCACAGCCTTGAAAACAGAAGACTGTGAAAAACCCGCTGTTCAAACAGCACAAAATATTCAAATCGCACAAAAACCAAAACTTAAAAACCTGCGAGTATACTTATTTATGAAACGGAGCTTTGATATAATCGCTTCGCTGCTGGGGCTTATAATTTTGTCGCCTTTTATTCTTGCGGTTGCGGCTGCAATCCGCATGGAATCAAAAGGAAAAGCGATTTATACCCAAACGAGAATAGGTAAAGACTGCAAGCCGTTTAAATTCTATAAATTTCGCTCCATGCATGACGGTGCAGAAAAAAAACGTGCGGAGTTACTACATTTGAACGAGCGGGACGGGCCTGTATTTAAAATCGATAAAGACCCGCGAATCACAAAAGTAGGTAAATTCATCAGAAATTACAGTATTGATGAACTCCCGCAGCTGATAAATATATTCAAAGGCGAGATGTCATTTATAGGGCCTCGCCCACCGTTGCCGTGCGAGGTTGAGCAATATTCGAACTTTCACATGGGGAGGCTCGCTATTAGGGGCGGGTTGACGTGCTTTTGGCAAATAAGCGGTCGTAAGAATGTTTTGTTTGACGATTGGGTCAAAATGGATATTAGGTACATAGAAGAAATGTCGCTTCTAACCGATGTTAAAATCTTCTTCAAAACTTTCAAGGTAGTTTTATCAAAAAAAGGCGCGTGTTGATAAGGCTTTAAGGAGAAAGAATGAGCAATACCGATTTTACCGTAGATATTAAAACCCTGCTGCGCATTTTACACAAATACGCAGCGATTATAACCGCTGTTACAGTAGCAATAACATTTGCGGCTTTTGTTTTGTCTGAATTTGTGCTTCCCAAGAGATACTCGGCTGTCGCAAAGTTTTATATTGAAAACAGCAGAGTGCAGAGCGAAATCGTAAATGTTCAGGATATTACAGCTGCACGGAACATGGTGAATACCTGTGCCGAACTGTTCACTACGCGGGATATTGCGGAGCGGCTTAAAGCGGAGGCAGGCGTTCCTTATACAATTGACGAAATCATGAATATGGTCAGCATGGGAACTTCAAGCAACACTGAATTTTTGCGGGTTACAATCACTGCGGGCAGCCCGGAGATGGCAGTTTATATGCTTGATATATTCGTGCAAATCTGTGTAGAGGAGTTCGACAGGATTATTGAATCCGGCAGAATCAGCTTGGTAGACAGTCCGTATTCGACCGGGCAGCCGGTATTCCCCAATACTGCGCTGTTTCTCGTAATCGGGTTTTTAGCGGGCTTCGCGCTGACCTATTTAATCGTCTTTATAAAAGAGATACTTGATACAAAAGTTAAGGCAGAGGACGACTTATTTACAATTTACGATATTCCCGTATTTGCCGAGGTTATGTGCTTCGATATCAAGGTGAAGGGGGATTACAGTTATGAGTAACGGCAAAAAGAAAAGCCTGCTCGGTGAGCATACATCTTTCGTAATCACCGAAGCATATAAAACAGCCCGCACAAACCTTATGTTTTCGCTTTCCACAAGCGAACGGAAAATCGTTGTGATTACAAGTTCAAACCCGTCAGAGGGCAAAAGCACAACCTGCTCAAACTTAGGATTAACGCTCGCAGGCATGGGCGCGTCTACGCTTGTAATAGATGCAGACTTGCGCAAACCTACGATTCACGCTTTGTTTAATATACCGAATAAAAAAGGGCTTTCTACGATTCTCGGCGGTTTTGATAAAATCGATGATGCAATTAATTACAACGTTGAAGAGAATCTCGACATCATTACCTCGGGTCCCATTCCGCCGAATCCCGCTGACCTGCTTGCTTCCGACTTAATGGACAGTCTTTTAAAAGCGCTGTCAAAGCATTACGATTACATTTTAATTGATACGCCGCCCATTAACGTAGTTACCGATTCGCAGCTCATGAATAAAATTATTTCCGGTATTCTTTTTGTGGTTTGGGAAGGGGTAACAACGCACACCGATATAAGCGCAGCTCTGCGCTCTGTTGAGATGACAAGCGGCAAGGTTCTCGGCTTCATAAAAGCCAACTGCAACGCCAAAGGTGCAAAAAACTACAAAAAGAACTATAAGTATTCATACGGCAGGCAGCCTAAAAAGATAAAGCAGGGACAACATGACAAGAATTGACTTCCACTCGCATATTCTCCCTAATATAGATGATGGCGCGGCATCTGTCGCCGAGTCATTAGGTCTGCTCAGAATGTTGAAAAATGACGGCGTAGAAACAGTAGTCGCTACGCCGCACTTATATCTTCACCGCGAGAGTGTGAGCGCTTTTTTCAAAAATCGTGAAAGAAGTGCGCGGGAGTTGAACCAAGCAATTAAAACAGAAGAAACGAAGGGTGTCGAATACCCGAAAATCGTTTTAGGCGCGGAGGTTTATTTCACGCAGGGGATTGAAAATCTGCCATTGAAAGACTTATGCATAGAAGGAACAGATTATTTTATGCTCGAGCTTCCTTACGCAAGTTTTACAACGATGTTTTTAAATTTATTAGCGAACTTTATTTTTTCGGGTAATGTTAAAATAATTCTTGCTCACATTGAAAGATACTTTGATTTCAGTGAATCAAAAATGGTAGCGCAGGTGTTGAATCATGGGCTGGTTTCGCAAGTCAACTGCGATTCTGTCATCTCGGTTAGAACCCGGAAGGCGGCGTTGAAATTAATCGAAAGCGGCGATATAAAACTCCTCGGAACTGACCTTCATTCAGTCGGACACCGCCCGCCGAGATTCGCGGAAGCTGAGCAGATTATACGTAAAAAACTCTCGGACGGAGCGTTTGAAAATATGATGAACACAGCCGAGAGGATACTGAATGGTGAGGAATAAAATAAATAAGCTTTTTATAATACCACTTTTCTTTTCCGTAGTTACGATAATCATTATTTTTATTTTTTCTTTCCAGGCAGGCGTGATAAGTACGGATTCGAGCCTTGCTGTTACACGTGTTTCCGCGCGTCTTATTTTTTATCAGTTTGATTCTTTTTCAACGGAACTTCAAGATGAAATCATATCGGGAATGCATTTTTCAATAAGGAAAACCGCACATTTTACTATTTACTCAATGCTCGGACTAAATCTTTTTCTGACTGCGCATTTCTTAATTAAAAAACTCAGGTTTCAAATTATTTCGGCTCTTGTTATTTCAATTATCTGTGCGGCGGCAGATGAAATCAACCAGTATTTTATCCCCGGAAGAGACGGTAATATTTTTGATGTTTTCATAGATACGGCGGGGGCGGCTTTCGGAATAGCCGCGGGAATAATCGTTCTTTCGGTTATTTATAATCGTTTAAATTGAAAACTGTTCCACAGTTTCAATTTAAACGGGTTTCCGCTGCGTGAGCGCAGCGGGCGCTATCGCAACAGCGCAAGCCCCTTTAACTTAAAAAGCGAAACGCTTTTTAAGTTAAAGGACTATA
>JAITFV010000226.1 GCA_031281115.1 Oscillospiraceae bacterium
GAAATCCCGGAGTCGTACCTCCTCCCGGCGGGAGCGGTGCCAGTCTGGGTTTCAACCATGGACGCTTTCTTTCGATTTACGTTGTTCTTCTGTTTCTCGGTCAGGCAGATTCTGACAAAGCTGTCCCCGACTTCGATATTTAAAAATTTTGGCATAAAGTATCCCCTTAGTGTGGGTTATTTAAATAAATCCGAATGTGTTCCTGTCCTCGTAAGGTACAGAATCTTTGCTTGTCGGTTTTACAACGTACATCAAGTAAGCAACTCCCTCATCATTTTGTCAACACAATTCTTTACATACGCAGTACGATGTAAATCTGCGGGAAAATCAGAGCGGGTGCAGGAGGTTGCTTCGGCAAACTCCGAAACACCCCGCCCGTGCAAACCATCCGTAGTATAAAATTATTAATTGTTAAACTCGTTTGTCAGATTCTGTCGAGCATTCTTTGGAACTCGGTTGAGGCACCTGCTTGCGTAACAGCAATGGTTCCGCCGCCGGCTGCATCGAATGTATAGGTAATTACTATGGGATTGAGTCCGGCGCTGTTAGAACGCGAAACAACCGCACCGCCGTTATTAGTTGCATCAGTACCGCCGCCGCCGATTACAGCGCGGATAGATGTAGCGATTTCGGTTACGTTACCACCTGAACCTCCGATTGTAATCACAATACCGCCGGCTGCATTGTTTGAGTTCCAGGTAGCCACGATTGTAGCTTCTGCGCCGCCCGGCATAAAGTCCTCATAAACAGGGTCAAGTGTGGTTGTTCTTATAGCACCCGCTATGTTGTTTACCACTTGAATATCAGCAGACTGGCGGGAGCGTTCGACGTATCTTATGTACTGAGGAGCGAGGATACCTACAAGAACTGCCATAATCGCAATTACAATCAGCAGTTCCACGAGAGAGAAGCCTTTGTTGCTTTTGAGTCGTTGAAGTTTTTTCATGTTATTGTTCTCCTATTAAATTTAGTTGTTATATATTTTATCGGCAGGTTCCGCCGAAAAATAACCTACATATTGTCTAAAGCGTCATACATTGATGTCATCGGCAGCAGCACTGAAATTACCAACGTGCCTACAATCCCAGCCATTAAAATGATTATTGCCGGTTCCATCGCCGCCATAAGCGACTGCGTAACGTTTTTAACTTCATCATCATAATAATCAGCTAATTTATTCAACATACCTTCGATTCCGCCTGTGCTTTCGCCGATTTTAAGCATATGATGGACAAGCGGCGGGAACAGCGCGGAACGTTGAATAGGTTCGGAAAGGTTGTTTCCCATCGCAACTTCTTCCTTAGCGGCAAGAAGCGCGTTTTTGAAATGTATGTTAGTCATGGTCGCCGAGGTAATGTCAATCGCCTCAATCAGCGGGATTCCCGCTGCAATCAGCGTACTCAGCGTTCGTGACATTCTCGCGCAGGCGGTTTTCGTTACAAGGTTGCCGAACAGCGGCAGCTTAAGTGCAACTCTTCCGAGAAAACGTATACCCGCCTTGCTTTTTGCAAGGTTTACAATCAGAATAATGAGGAGCGCGATTCCGGCTAAAATTATGTACCAGTATGACAATATAAAGTTGCTCGCGCCCAAAACCACTACCGTGATTGCGGGGAGCCCTGTATCCAAGTCAGCGAACATATCCTCAAACGAAGGAATTACAAAGATTAACAGCATCGCGACCACCGCAACCGCTACTATGGCAAGCGAGGCAGGATAAATCGTAGCTTTTTTCATGTTCGCCTTGAGCGCGGCATCCTTCTCGAACCGCTCTGCCATTCGAGAAAACGAGGTTTCGAGACTTCCGGAAGCTTCGCCCGCTTCGACCATTGTTACGAATATGTCGGTGAATATATTCCGGTTTACCCGCATCGCACCTGCAAGCGATTCGCCTTTTTCCACCTCTGTGCGCGTTTCCCATATTATGCGAGCCAAACACTTGTTTTCTGTTTGCTCGCCCAGCATTTCAAGCGTTGACAGGATATTCACCCCTGCCGAAAGTATACTTACAAACTGACGGCAAAACACCGCCATATCATGTGATTTCGGTTTTCTTTCAAAGAATTTTAAGTTTATATCCTTCGATATGGCGAGAGAGTCAACGAGCGATATTGTGATAAGCTCGTTCTGCTTCAGCCATTCTGTCGCTTCTTCGCGGCTGCCCGAGTCTATGGTGCCTTTTTTTTCTTTTCCCTCTTTGTCAACTGCCAAATAACTAAATATGGGCAAAACCGAATCACTCCCCTCCATATATACTGTCACAGGTGCGTTAAAATTCAAAACTCTATTTCATTTATCATTATATCACGAATTAAAATATTTGTCAATATGCAGTTTAAAATGGCGCATTTTACATATTAATTTTACAATAAAAACCGCGCCACTGCAAAGCCGAGTGACGCGGCAAATCTTTTCTTGTTTTTTGCATTTTTACAGTCGGTAATACTAAAATCCAATAAACCGGTTTATTGGATTTTAGGGCTTCCGCTACGTGAGAGTATATAATCGTTTAAATTGAAAACTGTTCCACAGTTTCAATTTAAACGGGTCTCCGCTACGTGAGCGCAGCGGGCGCTGTCGCAACAGCGCAAGCCCCTTTAACTTAAAAAGCGAAACGCTTTTTAAGTTAAAGGACTATATATCTCCTGTCAGCGAACAATTCATCAATAAAATCCATAAGCAAGCCCACTTCATCGGGAAGCCATGTGCCTTCATAAAAATGCTTAAACCTATATCCGAACGTGAAAAGTGTGCAAAGGTTCTTTTCATCGACTGTTATAAATTTCGGCGGATTTTTCACTTTTCCGCGTACGCACCAGTTACATACATGACATTCGTTATGGCGGGAAACAAAGCTTCGCAGCGCAGGGTCTTTCATTTTATCGGCGTTACTGAGGACTTCGCGGTAAAAAGGAATATGCACTCCGATTGTCGTAAAACTTTCCAGCGTCATGTCATACGTAATCTGTACGCCGCTGCAATTGCCCGAACTCCATGTTTCTTTAATCCGGCCTTCCGGCTTACCGTAAAATTTAACATAATCGAGCGAGATTATATCACAGTTCACAGACATTTTGCTTTCCCTGTTGTCAACGCGGATAAAGCCGTTGCTGTCGAAATAATCAATCAATTTGCCGTAAGCCTCTTTATTCTCGAAAATCCCGCGGAATATTTCAGCTGTGTATGGTGCTTCGGGATTGAACACGCCATGTGAGAACAATGTAAATGCTCTTGTTTGATGTTTATGTATTTCACGAATTTTATGCGAATTCTCCGCAGAAATTAAAGCAAGCAGCTTCAAACCTTTTACCGTGCCTTCCGGGAAGTTGAAATGCAGATGTTCGGGAGCTTTCTCGCTCGCAATTCCGAAGTTTGCGAGCTTTTTGAGCATGGCGGATTTTACGTCATAGAATTCCTTTGAAAGTGTGATTTTATCACCATCTGCGTTTCCAGAGTAAATAATATTGTAAACCGCTTCAATGAGGTTGTTTATGCTTTTAACATAGCTGTTAATTCTTGTCTTTAAATCCGGCTTTTCTTTCTTTGGCGTCCAGTAATCAGGGAAACAATCGTCGGGATGAATTTTCAATCCGAGAAGTTCGGGGTTTTCATATAATTTCTCATAAATCTCTTTAATGAAATTATAGGCGTTTTCCTGTTCCTTTGCGGTTGCCCGCTTAGATTTCACGGCATCAAACCGCGGCATCGCAGCGAGAAAATAATGTACCCCGCGCTGCGCTAAGTTTTCAAATGTTTTTGGCATTTCGCCCTCCTGTTATTTTTATAGTTTCGTGTTTTCATTAAGCCCTTTCTTCACCAACGAAGAATGAAAACAACGTTTTCCCCGTTTCAGTCGTATTTTGTTTCAAACTTTAGACCTCTCCGCTAACTTCCGAATAAATTATAGTTATAGTCCTTTAATTTAAAAAGCGTTTCGCTTTTTAAATTAAAGGGGCTTGCGCTGTTGCGACAGCGCCCGCTGCGCTCACGCAGCGGAAACCCGTTTAAATTGAAACTGTGGAACAGTTTTCAATTTAAACGATTATAGTTAAATTTTGATTGGAATGAATCCAATCAAAATTTTCGCTCGCTACGCGGCGAGTTGCGGTTTCACCGCAACTATAGTCGTTTTAAACGACTATAGTTTCGAGCAAATATTTTTGTCGGACAAGACGAATTTTTCGTAATGCTTTATACATTGCAAAAATTCAACGCATTTATGCAGCCGCTGAAGCGGCGGAAAAGGTACCGACTATAATTGATTATAACACAACAAAGTAGACAACAGTGTGTCATATTTGACTAAAATTCAGAGCTGATTAAAATTGTCTGTTATAGCCAGTTAAGTTAAAAACGCTAAAGCGTTTTTAACTCGCGGCGTATACGCCGCGAACCGCCAAAGGCGGCTTGGCTTGACTGCATAGCTGATTGTCCGTGCTGATGGCACGGCGGCAAGCGCCGCTTGCCGAGAAAACACTTTAGTGTTTTCAATTTAATCAGCTATATCCGGGAATTGACAATTTAAGAAAATTGTGTTATCATTTTAAGGTGAAATCATAAACAGGAGGAACAAAAGAATGGCAAACACAGGCTACAACCCATTTGAAAACGCACAGGCGCAGTTTGACGGCGTTGCCGAAACTATAGGGCTTGACAGTTCTATGAGAGAATTTTTAAGACAGCCGATGAGGGAATATCACGTTTCGATTCCCGTGAAAATGGACAACGGCACAACCAAAACTTTCAAAGGTTTCCGTATGCTTCATAACGATGCACGTGGTCCCGGTAAGGGCGGAATCCGCTTCCACCCCGAAGAAACCGCAGATACAGTTCGCGCTCTCTCTATGTGGATGACTTGGAAATGCGCAGTTGCCGATATTCCGCTCGGCGGCGGCAAAGGCGGCATAGTGTGCGACCCGCGTGTTATGTCGATGGCTGAACAGGAGCGGCTTTGCAGAGGTTATATCCGCGCACTCGGCGAGAACGTAGGACCTTTTGCCGATGTCCCCGCACCCGATGTTATGAGCAACAGTCAGCATATGCTTTGGATGCTTGATGAATACGAAACTATGGCGAGCGGGTGTTTCCCCGGTATGATTACAGGAAAGCCTGTAGGCATGGGCGGCTCGCTTGGACGCACAGAAGCTACAGGTTACGGCGTTATATATACCCTCAAAGACCTGCTCCGCTGCATGAATATTCCGGTCGCTGATACAACCGCGAGTATTCAAGGCTTCGGCAATGTCGCCGAATACGCGGCACGTATGTACACAGAGCTTGGCGGCAGGGTTATCGCTGTTTCCTGCTGGAACAACACCGATAAAGCCGCTTATACTTTCAAGAAAGCAAGTGGCTGCAACATTGAGGAATTAGTTTCAATTAAAGATAAATTCGGCAGCATTGATAAAGAAAAAGCGCTCGCGCTCGGTTACGAGGTTTTATCCGGTGACGAGTGGCTTAAACAAGACGTTGACATTCTGATTCCCTGTGCGCTCGAAAATCAAATCACACCCGCAGTTTTCGGGAATATTTCCAAGACCGTCAAGATTATCTGCGAAGGTGCAAACGGCCCCACAACCCCGGATTGCGACCCGCTCGTGAAAGAGCGCGGGATAATCATGCTTCCCGACTTCCTCTGCAATGCCGGCGGCGTAACTTGCAGCTATTTTGAGCAGGTGCAGTGCAATATGAATTATTTTTGGGACAAAAAAGAAGTTCTCGAAAAACTTGAATACAAGATGACTGAGGCTTTCCGCGCTGTTTATAATTTAGCGCAGGAAAAAGGCGTTTATATGCGCGACGCCGCGTACATGATTGCGATTGAGCGCGTTGCCAATGCGGTTAGGTTGCGCGGCTGGGTGACGGACAATTGACAATTGACAATGGACAATTGACAATGCACAATGAATGGTTGCGGTGAAACCGCAACTCGCCGCGTAGCGAGCGAAAATTTAGATTGGATTCATTCCAATCTAAATTTAACTAACTATAATTTTGTCCGTAGTATGCGTTTTTACCGTGTTTGCGGAAATAATGTTTATCCAAAAGAGCCTGTGATACGGGCTCTTTTCGCGTCATAAGCAGCGCCATTTGTGCGATTTCCTCAAGCACTACAGAATTATAAACCGCGTCCATCGCGCTTTTCCCCCAGGTGAACGGCGCGTGTCCCGCGACAAAAACCGCCGGAACTCCGTCAGGGTCAGGGTGGCACTCGGCGATTACCCGCCCTGTATTCAGCTCATATTCGCTATTGATTTCCTCCGCGGTAAGCTCCCGCGTGCAAGGGATTTCGCCGTGAAAATAATCCGCGTGCGTGGTGCCGTAAGGCGGCAGCGGTTTCTTATCCTGCGCGAAAGTGGTTGCGTATCTGCTGTGCGTATGAACAATACCGCCAATCTTCAGGAAACGCCGGTATAATTCAAGGTGGGTGGGTGTATCGGACGAAGGTTTTAACTTACCTTCAACAATTCTGCCGTCTAAGCCAACAATTACAATATCGTCGGCGGTCATATCAGTGTACTTGATGCCGCCGGGTTTAATCGCAACCAAGCCGTTTTCACGGTCAATTTCGGAAGCATTACCCCAGGTGAAAATTACGAGATTGTGTTTTACGAGCGCAAGGTTCGCCGCTAATGCGCGGTTCTTTAATTCTTTAATTTCCACAGTAAACCTCCAAACTCTAATTCGCGTTCCAACGTATGCAGGTTCGTTTCCGCATTCAAATGCACAAATTCTATTTCCATAATCCGCGCCCAAACCCGCCACATATCTGCACTCACGCCGTAAGAAAGCACCGTATGATGCGCGCCTCCCGCGCAAATCCACGCCGCCGCACTTGTTTTTAAATCGGGCGCAGGTTTCCACATCACGCGCGCAACGGGAAGATTCGGGTAGCTGTTAATCGGTCTTACACATTCCACGTCTTGCACGATTAACCGAAAACGCCCCCCCATGTCTACCAAGGAAGCGCAAGTCGCCAAGCCTGCAATCCCCTCGAAAACAAGCCGTGCAGGCGGGTTTTTCCCGCCGATTCCCAAAGCGTGAACTTCAACTTGCGGCTTGCCCTCATCAGCGGCAATTGTCGGACACACTTCAAGCATATGCGCGCCGAGAATCAAACCCGCATCATAATCATAAGTGTAATCTTCCATGAAGCTCGACGGCTTATCTGACATGCTTTTTGCAATTGCGACAAGCGCAGATGTTTTCCAGTCGCCCTCGCCGCCGTAACCGAATCCCTGCGCCATCAGGTTCTGCGTTGCGAGCCCGGGCAACTGCTCCATTCCGTATAAATCCTCGAAAGTGTTCGTGAAAGCGCGGCAGTTTTCGCGGTCTAAGATTTTACGCATTGCGATTTCCATACGTGCCTGCTCACGAACAGAATCAAGATTGTCTGTTTTAAATTCGTATTTTTCGCAGTATTCCGTCATTTTTTCGGCGATTTCCGATTGTGAAACCGCGCCTGTTTCCTCGACTAAACCGCCGACGCCGTAAGTATTCACCTGCCAGCCGAATTTGAGCTGTGCCTCGACTTTATCGCCCTCGGTAACTGCAACCTCGCGCATATTATCGCCGAAGCGCGCAATTTTAAGGGTTCTTGAAAACGCCGCGCCTGTACTTGCCCGCTGCCAGTTCTCAATTTGTGCGATAACATCAGCATCTTTATAATGGCCCGAAACAATTTCACGCGCGATGTTCAGCCGAGCCGCGATGAAGCCGTGTTCACGGTCGCCGTGTGCGGATTGGTGCAGATTCATGTAATCCATGTCAATCGCATTGTTGTCAATTGCACGGTTATACTGTGTGTGCAGATGCAAATAAGGTTTTTGCAGGCTTTTAAGCGCGGAAATCCACATCTTTGACGGCGAAAACGTATGGCAGTACACTATGACACCTGCACATTCAGAGTCAAAATTTGCTCTTTTAATCAGCTCAAACGCGCCCGCTTCGGTTTTCACGATGCTGCTGTATTCAACCGCAAACGGCAGCTTTTCGTTTAAAAAGCCTGCGATTTCACGGCTGTTTTTTTCAACTTGAATTAAAGTTTCTTCTCCGTATAAGAACTGCGAACCTGTTATAAACCAAAAATTCATAGTGTTTCTGCCGCCTTTCGTTTTCTTTAGTATAATGCAATTTGTAACATTTGTCAATTGTTTACTTTGCCGCTTTATGGTATTATAAACTAACCAACACATTAAGGAGAATAATCATGTACAAGATTAACAAAATTAACATGCTCCCCGCGAAGTGCGCGGTAGACCTCGGCGATGGCTCGGAACGCGGCGAATATGTAAGTCAGGGTTATATCTTAAATACGCTCGGCAGACCGCACAGAGCTATTAACTTAATGTATTGCTACTATCCGCTCGACGACGGCTGGCCCGGGAGAGCAAGCGTAGTTCACGCAAGAGACGACGTAAAGTTCGCATGGGACTATCCTTATGACGATTATTTTCCTTACACGGGCGGAATCGGCGGCAGCTCCGGCGAGGGTAGTGAAACTTTCGATTGTATGCGTGAAATCAGGAAATACGGACAGGATATAATATTAACGCTGACAATCGACCCCAACGTTGGCGATGAGCATTTAATTAAAATTGCGCAGGAGCTTTCAACGTTCGGGCGGCTTATGCTTAGAATTAATCACGAGGCAACAGGCAATTGGTTCTCGTTCAATAAACGCTGCACTTATCAGGAAGTAGCCGACTTCTTCGTGCGCTTTCACAAGATTATAAAACGCGAAGCCCCGCACATTCAAACAATTCTTTGTATCGGCGGGATTGAAGACCTTGAAGCTGTAGAAATGGAAAAAGAAGCCGAGTTTTCCGAAGCTGTCCGTGTTGCCGATATTTGGTCGGTTGATAAATACATGGCTCTGCACTGGGGATGGCCCTATGATGTTGCGGAAACAGGCGGCAACTCGCACAGCCGTTATAAAATTTCTGACATTTATAATCTCACAAAGCGCAGCTTTGAACGTTTCCGCGAGATTAACGGCGGCGTTGCTAAACCTATGGTAATGAGTGAATTCAACGCAGACGGCGATGTTACCGGTGCGTATGAGCAAGCAGACATGGTGCGGGAATTTTTAGATATGTTGAAGCATAATGACGCGGCATGGTTCAGCGGTTTCACTTTTTATCAGTTTCGCGACAGAGGCAGGCTCGGGTTAGAAATCGAAGACCCATCGGATTCCAACGCAGGTATCGCGCAGCCCGTGATGCAAACTTACAAAGAAATAATCGCAGAAGATTATTTCTGTCCCGCCTTTGAAGACAAAGGCGAAGTTAATCTGCCTGTTAAATTGCGCTGGGGCGGCTTTGAGGACGCAGAAGGACTTTCGATTCCGCTCACGTTTGAAAGCGACCCTGTTTTCTGTGAAGTTGCGTTTCGGGAAGATGACGCTTTGCAAGCGGGGCTTAATCTGATGCTCGAGATTAACGGCAGATGGTTTTATAAAGCTCCTAAAGCTAAGACAATTGATTTAATGCCCGCATTCTATAATAACAGGTTAAGCGGTAAAACCGAACTTAGCTTAAAAATATTCGCGCCTCCCGCAAGCGGCGAGAATAATCCCGCCGACGGCGCCGACTGGCACATCAACAGCTATACAACGATTACGAAACTGCCGGACATAAGGATTCGATACGAACCTTGTGAACCCGCGCAATAAACTTATCGGAACCCTTCCGCGGGTTCCCGCAAATTCGGAGAAATTATGTTTTTAATCAGATGGTTATGGAAAAATTTAGAAGGCTACCGCGCAATGTACATAGTCACGATTTTTCTCGCTTTAATCAACCAATCCATGTTCGTTATAAATCCTTTTTTAAGGCAGCAAATTATTGATACTTTTATTGATAACGAAAACGCTGCGAAAAATTTAACAGAACAACGCGACTTGCTTATATGGCTGCTTGCAGCCATACTGGGCTTTTCTTTGGTGCGCGTTTCTTTGTTTTATATCTATACTTTGATGTTCGAGCATTCATCACAAGGGCTTTTATACCGTGTTAGAAAGCACCTTTATGATAATATGCAGAGCGAGGATTCGAGTTTCTATGAACTTTACCGCACCGGCGACATTATGACGCGGCTCTCCGGCGACCTTGAGATGGTGCGCCATTCTGTTGCGTGGGTAATTAAAAGACTCATCGAAAATATTATTATTTTTTCAAGCGTCACGATTTACTTTTTTATTCTCGACCCGCTCATGGCTCTCTGCTTGCTTTCGCTTACACCGGTTATTTTCGGTATTTCTCTGCTCTTCAGGAAAAAAATCAAACCTATGTACATAAATCTGCGTGAGCGGCTTTCGCAGCTTAACACAGCAGGCGAAGAAAACATCTCCGGTCATCGCGTAATTAAAGCGTTCGCACGTGAAGATTTTGAAATTGAACGGTTCGGTGAGAAGAATGAGGAATATAAAGAAGCCAATCAGAAAGCCGCCCTGATGTGGATGAAATTTTTCCCGTTTCTCGAATCCTCATACGGCGCGCTGATGGCTATACAGATATTAATAGGCGGCGCTTTTACAATCAGCGGGAGGCTCTCGCTCGGTGAGCTGTCGGTTTTCCTGTCACTTATTTGGGCGATGTCATTTCCGATTCAACAGCTCGGAATGTTAATCAATGACCTACAACGTTTCACAGCGTCTGCTAATAAAATCATTGAGGTTTATTACAACCGCCCGAAAATTGCCACCCGCACCGATGCAGTATCAATTGACGGCAGAATAAAAGGCAAAATTGAATTTAAAAATGTCAGCTTCAAATACGGCAAAGAGTATGCCTTGTCTGATATTAATTTTACGATTGAAGCAGGGCAGACCGTAGCGGTTATGGGTGAAACCGGCTCGGGCAAAACCACGCTCGCCAGCCTTATACCGCGGATTCACGATGCAACGAAAGGTGAAATTGAAGTTGACGGCATAAATGTACGTATGTTAAAGCTCGAAGAGCTTCGTTCGGGCATAGGTATGGCGACGCAGGAAGTCTTGCTCTATTCTGATACCGCCGAGGGTTGTATCGCATTCGGGAACATCGAAATGCCGTTTGAAGAAGTTGTAAATTACGCCGAAAAAGCCGATGCGCACGGGTTTATCACCGCTATGTACGAGGGTTATGATACTATTATCGGTGAGCGCGGCGTCGGGATTTCCGGCGGGCAGAAGCAGAGAATTGCACTCGCCCGTGCACTCGCAATTAAGCCGGCGATTCTTATTCTTGATGATACGACCTCCGCCGTTGACCTTGAAACAGAGCGGCACATACAGGAAAGTTTGGCAAATCTTGACTTCTCTTGCACTAAAATTATAATCGCGCAGCGGATTTCTTCTGTCAAAAATGCAGACAAGATTATAGTTTTGAAAAACGGCAGAATTTCCGAAATGGGAACTCACGCCGAGCTTGTGCAGAATGATGGTTATTACAAAGAAATATATGATTTGCAGACGTAAGTATAGTCGTTTAAAACGACTATGGTTGCGGTGAAACCGCAACTCGCTGCGTAGCGAGCGAAAATTTAAACTGGATTTTAGTATAAAAAGGTATTTATAGAATTTTAAGTTAATCGAGTATACCACAAGGAGAACCTCATGGCACGTAACAAATTCGATATAGACGAAACCTTAGAAACCCCGTTTAATTCCAAGCACTTGAAACGGGCGCTCGTCTACACGGGAAAACATAAAAAGAATATCACGGCCGCGCTTATTTTCAGCGCGTTCTCAATCGCAATTGCGCTGCTTGAGCCGCTTATAATAAGACACGCTGTTGACAGGGCGATTCCCGACAGTGACTACCGCTTGCTCGTCATGCTTGCAATCGGGCTTTTAACAGCAGTTGTGACCAGCGTTATGCTCGCACGTATGCGAACGATTATCATGACAAAAGTCGGTCAGAGCGTGATTTATGAAATCCGTCGCGATGTATTCGCGCATTTACAAAAGCTCTCATTCGAGTACTACGACAGCCGCCCGCACGGCAAAATATTAGTTCGTGTCATTAACTATATCAACAGTGTTTCGGATTTAATGACCAACGGCATAATAAATTTCATACTTGAAATTTTTAACCTTGTTTTCATCACGGTTTTCATGTTTATTGTTTCATGGAGGCTCGCGCTTGTGGTGATTGCGGGGCTGCCGCTTTTCGCGATTTTCATTTTCTTAATTAAAAACAAGCAGCGTAAAGGCTGGCAGGCGGTTTCCAATAAAACCTCGAACCTTAACGCCTACCTGCATGAAAGTATACGCGGTGTGCAGATTACGCAGCTTTTTGCACGTGAGAAAACAAATTCCGAACTCTTCGATAAATTATCGCGCAGTTACCGAAAAGACTGGATGTATGCTATCAGATACGTTCATTTGCTTTGGCCCGTTTCAAACTTTATTGAGGTTATTGCAAGTGTTTGCGTAATAGCCTTTGGATTGCTCGTTTTCCCCGGATATGTTTCACTTGGAACTTTAATCGCAATGAGCGGTTATGCATTCCGCTTCTGGCAGCCGATTATCAACCTTTCGGGTTTGATGAATTCTTTCATCAACGCTGTCGCTTATCTTGAGAGGATTTTTGAATTGCTTGATGAACCTGTTGTGGTAAACGATATTCCGGACGCGGCGGAAATGCCGGAAATCAAAGGAGATGTTGAATTCAAGAACGTAACTTTCGCCTACGAGGACAACATTAACGTCTTAGACCACCTTTCGTTCGCCGTAAAAGCGGGTGAAAGCATCGCACTCGTAGGCCCTACCGGCGCGGGAAAAACCACAATCGTGAATCTTATTTCGAGGTTCTATAATCTTAATTCCGGCGAAATTTTAATTGACGGCAGCGATATTTCAAAAGTTTCGCTCGTCTCTCTCCGTTCGCAGATGGGAATTATGCTTCAGGATAGTTTTATTTTCAGCGGGACGCTGATGTTTAATTTAAAATACGGCAGACTTGACGCTACAGATGCGGAAGTTCGCGAAGCCTGCAAAATCGTTGGAATCCATGACTATATAATGAGTCTTAAATCCGGCTATGACACCGAGGTGAGCGAGCGCGGGCAGGGCTTGTCCGGCGGGCAGAAGCAACTCATTTCCTTTGCACGAACGATTCTCGCAAACCCGAAAATCTTAGTACTTGACGAGGCAACTTCGTCAATCGACGCTAAGACCGAGCGCAATTTACAAACAGGAATTAATTATCTCCTGAAGGGCGGCAGTCAGTCCGGCAGAGGACGCACCTCTTTCATAATCGCGCACCGGCTCTCAACAATCCGCAATTGCGACAGGATTATGTACGTTTCGGAGCAGGGTATAACCGAGAGCGGTTCTCATGATGAGTTGATGGCTAAAAAAGGCGATTACTACAGGCTTTATACAGCACAAAGTTTTGAAAGCGAGGTTGCGGGGTGACGGCTATAATTACAGCAGATATTTCCACTAAGGAATTGCCAAGATATAAAGTTGACTTGTCAACCAATTTATGTTATAATCGTTTAAATTGAAAACTGTTCCACAGTTTCAATTTAAACGGGTTTCCGCTGCGTGAGCGCAGCGGGCGCTGTCGCAACAGCGCAAGCCCCTTTAACTTAAAAAGCGAAAC
>JAITFV010000228.1 GCA_031281115.1 Oscillospiraceae bacterium
GTTTCGCTTTTTAAGTTAAAGGGGCTTGCGCTGTTGCGACAGCGCCCGCTGCGCTCACGCAGCGGAAACCCGTTTAAATTGAAACTGTGGAACAGTTTTCAATTTAAACGATTATAACAGTAAGGGACAGGAAGCCCCCTTCCCGTCCCTCTATAAATGATTGGGGTGAACAACGGAAAAGAAAATGGGCAGACCAACGACCAACAGAAAAACCGAACGTTTAGAAATTCGGCTTGCGCCTGATGAATTAGCTTTAATGCAAGAATGTGCAGATAAGTTAGGCATTAATAAGACTGAAGTAATCAATAAAGGCGTAAAATTGGTTAAGTCTGAAATCGACAAAAAAGAATAATCCGCTTGTCTTACAAACTGTACTGACAATATCAAATCGCTGACAGCGTGACGTTGCTGCTTCTCGGGATTGTCCCTATTCCGTAAAAAATCTCAATTTGGTTACAATTAGCATGAATTGATTGACAAGGCAGCCAATTCATGCTATAATTATGTAAAAACTAACGGAGAAAGCAATGAACGGAGCTTTTCACACAGGCGCGTACAGCAATGTTTTTAAAGAACTCGGCAAGTCTGATATTGAAATAAAAGAGCGTTTAGACAGCGTTTTCGAGGAAATTTTCTTTGGTGAGGAGAAGATTTATTTTATCAGTGAAAGCCGTGACATGGGTTACGTCATGGATACCGGTAATAACGACGTTCGCACCGAGGGTATGTCTTATGCGATGATGGTTTTCGTGCAGATGGACAGGAAAGAGGATTTTGACCGCATATGGAAATGGTCGCGAACTTATATGTACATAAAAGAAGGTTGGAATAAAGGTTATTTTTACTGGTCAATGCTGCCTTGCGGCGGAAAAAACAGCGACGGCCCCGCTCCTGACGGCGAAGAGTTTTTCGCGGCGGCATTGCTTTTTGCGAGCGCGAGGTGGGGTGACGGCGAAGGAATATTTAACTATTCGCATGAAGCGAAGGAGTTGCTCCGTGCTTGTATCCACAACGGCGAGGATGGCAACGGCGAACCCATGTGGAACCTTGAAAACAAGCTGATTAAATTCATCACCTGCTTGGAAATGACCGACCCATCTTATCATTTACCGCATTTTTATGAGCTTTTCGCGCTGAAATCATACGAGGAAGACCGCGGCTTTTGGAAAGAAGCGGCAAAAGCGAGCCGCAGTTACTTAAAACTTGCCTGCCATTCCGTTACGGGGCTGGCGCCGGAATACTCTTACTATGACGGAAGACCGTACGCCGAACGTAACAAACCTGACAAGAGCATTGAAACAGGGCATCCCGGGCACGATACTTTCTACAGCGATTCCTATCGTGTAGCGGCTAATATCGTTTTGGACTATGAGTGGTTTGCGCCTGATGAATGGAACAGGGAAACCGCTGATAAAATCCAAAAGTTTTTCTCGGAAACTGTTGCAGATGACTGCACAAAAGATAAGGTTTACGAAACCGACGGCACTGTAATCGATTTTCCCTGCCTGCATCCCGTAGGACTGCTTGCGGCTAACGCGCAGGCATCGCTCGCGGCGCGGGGAGAGCATCGGCTTACGCTTGTCGAGCGGTTTTGGAATACACCGCCCAGAAAAGGTGAAAGAAGATATTATGATAATTTCTTATACATCTTCGCCTTTTTAGCTCTGAGCGGAAATTATAAAATATATATTTAATTTAGGAGGATTCATGAAAATGGCAAAGAGATTACTGTGCGTTATGTTAGCGGCAATGATGTTATTCGCGTTCACTGCTTGTAACGAAGAAACTGCTCCTGACCCTGCACCCCCTGTTGACAGCCCCCCCTCTCCCGCTGACCCCGAAATTCCGGCTGACCCCACAGAACCCGGCGGCGAATCCACGGAAGAGCCCGGCGATGAAACGGCACCTGAAGTTATTATCGACAACTCCGGCTACACAGGTCCCTGGCCCGACTTCAACGATTATGTTCCTTTCAGCTACGATATGAACAGAGTTGTTTACGCATCCGCTTTTGGGGACGGAGATGAGTTTTGCACCTGCGAAGAGTCGAAAGAATGCGGCGGCGACAATTTATGCCAGGACGGCGCAGCGATATGGAGACGCCGCTGGAATCCCGACGCGAGCATCCGACCGCTCGTCGGCGACGAGAGAATTGAAACGACCATTCATGAATTCTACGGTGATATGGTACTTACGCTTTGTTTCGATAACTTCGTTACCGGTAATTCCAGTATGCTCGTTGACAACAGAGGTCACAACTGGGCGGGAGCAACTCTTGATATAACCGACTTCCTCCCTGACAACGAAACGATGTACGAAGCTTTTGCGTGGGTGAAAATACCGGAAGGCTCAGACCCGGGAAGAATCTTATTATCCTCTCAGACAAACGGTCTTGACGGCGAAGAATACAGACAATGGGCAGACTTCGATGCCGAGGAAGGCATTTTGTCCAAGTATCGGCTTCCTGTAAGCGCGGCAAATGCGCTTGCTGACGACCCCGAAGCATGGGACAGCAGATTCCCCGAGGATTACGTCAGAGATGACGGCTGGGTGTTAGTGCGCGGAACAACCCAGTTCGTGAAAATGTTCTACGAAAAGATTCAGATTTATTTTGAAACTGCCGACGGACACCCTAACCAGCAGCCGATTTACATTGACAGCCTTACTATTTTAATCGCAGAATAGATTAGACAATTCCACCAACCTCGCTAACGACAGATTTTCGGAAATTAATGGGAATGCCTACTACCAAAAGGGCGGGAAATTTTCTCGCCCTTAATTTTAATTCAAATATGACATACATATGTCATATTTATGTGTTATAATATTACCGGAGGCGAAATTTGAAAGAAATCTAAAGATTTCTTTCAAACCCGTCGGTTTGTGCCTCAAAAACGGACTCGGCACAAATCCTCGTCAAGAGAAAGGAATGGTCATAAATCTGAAAAAATTATTTATTTTTTTGCTTGCGCTTATG
>JAITFV010000030.1 GCA_031281115.1 Oscillospiraceae bacterium
TTTCGCTTTTTAAGTTAAAGGGGCTTGCGCTGTTGCGACAGCGCCCGCTGCGCTCACGCAGCGGAAACCCGTTTAAATTGAAACTGTGGAACAGTTTTCAATTTAAACGATTATATTACTGCCCTTCTCAGTGCCTTAATTATATCATAAACTTATTTTAAAGTCAACCGCAAGAAAAACGCCCCTTTCGTCAGAAAGGGGCAATTTTTGTGCTCAAGTCGTTTTAGGGAAAACCGTTTGCGTTGCTCCGCAGGTCAGTAAAACCCATATGCTAATTCTTTGCAGAATTAACATCAGACTTCTTGCTGTGCAAGGTTATGCTTTTACGCTCTTTGTTTTGCGAAACATTCGCTGCAGTAAACGGGCCTGTCGTCGCGGGGATTGAAAGGAATCTTCGCTTCGCCGCCGCAGTCAGCGCAGGTAGCGATAAAAGTTTCCTTGTTTCTGGACGCCGATTTCTTAGCGTCACGGCACGCTTTGCAGCGTTGCGGCTCGTTTACGAAGCCTTTTTCATTGTAGAACTCTTGTTCACCTTGAGTGAAAATAAAGTCTGCTCCGCAATCCTTGCATTGAAGGGTTTTGTCTTCGAACATTTTTGTGATACCTCACGTTTTAAAATTTGACCTTGGACGGATTCCCACCGACACCTTTGTTAAACAACGCTCTGGAAATTAAGCTACTGGGCCACATATAACAATTGACAATTGACAATTGACAATTGATAATTGATAATTGATAATTGACAATGTACAATTAATTACCGGTTATGGGTTGATTTTAGTTTTGCGCGGGCGCGGGAAAGTGAATTATCGACTGATTTTACGCTGACGCCGAGACGGGCGGCGATTTGCCTGTATGAGAATGAACCGAGATACATCTCAAAAACCTTGAACTCGCGCTCGGATAAGATTTTTTTTGTTCTGCTCAAGATTTCTTCGCGGTTTTCTTTCTCAATGAAAACGTCTTCCGCGCCGGGCGACAGGTCTTTTATAAGCGCGGGGTCAAACTCCTCGCTGAGAAACAGCGTTCTTCTCGCCTTGCCGAGCGCGTTTTTCATACGGTTATCAATGCAGGCATTTGCATAAGCCGCGAAAGAACCTTTGCTTTCATCGAAGGTGCGTATTGCATTAAGCAGCGCCAAAAACCCCTCTGAAATGAAATCCTCCGCATCCTGCCGGTTTAACCGGCTGAAACTGCGCGCCATCTTATTTGCTTTTATGACGATAATGCCGACATAGCGCGTAATAAGCTCCGACATAACAGTATCTTTACAACTCTCGTCACGCCTTGCCGCCGCAAGTAACAGCTCATCTTTTTGCTTATCATTTTCCGTCATTAAAATCGTTCCCTATCAAAGAATATCATTAAACCATTTATTTGTCAACAGAAAAAGCCAAATTTCTTTAAAAAATATTAAATTATATCCGCATCATCAACTTCAAGCATGAAATCATAACCCACACTTTCATCAACGCGGGCACGAACATTCTTGCCCGAAGCCGAAGCTTCGCCTACTGCCAAATCGAAAAGGTCTTCATCCAAATCAGGACCTTTTTCAACCTTGAGCGGATTCCTCGGTTTTAAGTCTTCGCCCTTTTCGGCTTTGAGCGGATTCCTCGGCACTATGTTTTCGCCCCTGGGTTCTGCTTTTTTGAAGTCGCGGTTCATCTGCGCCGCAAATTTATCGTCGGGCGCGGCAACTTCGGGCTTTGCCGGTGCAGGGCGAGGAGCCATTCTGATGGGTGAAGCAGCGGGCGCAGACTGAGCCGCGTGCTGCTTTCTCGGAGCGGGCGGCGGCGCCTTGCTGAAAGAGGCCGCAGAGGATGGCGCCGGGGCAACCATCAGACCGCTCATGTCGTCGTCATCGTCATCATCGCTTGAAGCAACCATCTCGTCCATAGGGCTTGTGTCAGTCAGCAGGTAAGAGAAGTCATCGTCATCGTCCTGCGCTTCTACATCTTCTATCATCTTGAGGTATTTTTCAGGAATTATGTATGAATCTTCGGCTTCCTCCTGGAAAATTTGTATCTTGAGTTCCGCTCTTGAAAGCCGTGCGTTATTGATTGAATCTTCTTCCTTTTTGGATTTTTTCTTCTTCTTTTCGAGGGCTTCAAGTTCTGCCGCTTCAGCTTCTTTGGCTTTTGACAAGCGGCTCTTCAAGTCATCAATCTCGGCTAAAACGGTGCTGAGTTTATCGGCGAGCCCTTCGCTGTCGGGCGCTTCCTCAAAGATAGGAGTGTCAACCGAAGGAATCTGAAACTCCGCAAAATCTAAATCGACATCGCTTGCCGCAGGCGGCGCTTTAGCTGCGGGGGCTTTCGCTTTGGCAGCGGGAGCGGCTTTAGCGGCGAGGGGCGCCGCCGGGGTTTCCTCAAAGTCAAACTCCGGTATATCGTCAAGCACAGGAATATCGTCAAGTACCGCTGCTGCAGGCGGCGCGCTCGCAAGCTTTTGAATCTCGGCATCGGCAGCTTTCAGCTTAGTCTCGTATTCTGCTATGTTTTTCTCGTGCTCTTTAAGTTTCTTTTCATACTCGGCGATAATTGTCTGGTATTCCGTAGCCCGATTTTCAAACTCGGCAACTTTATTTTTCGTTTTATTTAAATCCGCTGTAGCCTCGGCAAGATTAGCTTCAGCGTCAACCACCCGGGCTTCCGCCTTCGCAGCTTTAACTTCTGCCTTTTTTGCGTTTGACTCAGCCTCGGCGATTTTAGCGGTTGCCTGCTCTGCCGTTGAACCGCTCTGACTGAGTTTATTGGTAAGTTTATCTAAATCCTCGCCGAGCCGCCCGCATTCAATTTCGAGCATGGTGGTGAGTTCTTTTTCTTTTAAGTATCTTTCATTAGCCTCGTTGAGGTTCCTCTCGAGGTTTTCTGTTCTTATGGCAATATCGGGGTCATGGGCCGCAGTTAAAGCATCATTCTCCGCCTGAAGCTCAAGATTTTTCCTCCTCAGCGAATGTAAATACAAATTTACTTCATCCGGGCTGAAGCCGTAAGCTACCTTTTTGAAGGAAGCGGTTTCAGACGGTGCCGCCGGTTCGTTTTTCTTGCCGCCTTTTTTAGGTGTAGATAACATAGCAACTCCTACTCCGGGTATCAAAGATTTATATTTTATACAGATATACTCAATTAACTTAAAAACACATAATATTTTTAAAGCTAAAGGACTATACTACAGATACCTTTTTATATTATATCAATTTATAGAAGATTTTGCAATAGTAATTATTAATAAATAATTACTGCTTTTTTTAATAGAAATGCCTATTTTTTATGTAATCTTTAGTAAAAAATGCACAAAAGGGCAATTTTTTCTTAAAAAGAGAGAAAAGACTTGCAAAATCCAAAGAAATATTGTATAATGATTGCAGACGCTTTTAATATTAACATAAACTGCCTTTTATATTGTCAGGAGAACTGCTATGATTGATAAAACTATGACCTTTTCTGTTCACGATGACCGCGAAAGCGAGATGAAGGAAATCCTCGCCACGGTTTATGAGGCTTTGCGCGAAAAAGGCTACAACCCGATTAATCAGCTTGTAGGCTATATCCTGTCGGAAGACCCGACCTACATAACCACGCATAATAACGCGAGAAGCCTTATCCGGCACATTGACCGCGACGAGCTTTTACAAATGCTGGTGAAAAGTTATCTTGCAGGTTGACGGACAGTTGACAATTATTTCATTTAATAATCTCTTGTTTAAAAACTCATACTACGTTTAACGGCATTGCCGAATAAACAGGGCAAAGGGATTTACCATAATGAAAAAAACCATTACTTTATCTGTAATTATCGCGGTTGTCGGCTGTGTTTTGCTTTTCACCGGCTGCGAGCCGAATGTGAACAATGACGGCATCGGCGAAAATATTAACCCGATTGAAACAACGCCGAGGACTACCACGACACCTCCGCCGATTACAAGAGAGCCGGAGCACGACCGGGATAATGAAAACGAAATAGTTGATGAAGAAGAGGCAGTTGGAAATAATCCAACTGCTTTTAGTTTCACAATCCGGGAGCTTGACGCCGGTGAAATCGCTGCTGTTCCCGCCGTCTCTGATACGGCGGTTGGCTGGGGTTTAGGCAGAGAAACCGATGACCGCAACCGCCCGCTTGACGCGCTCGCCGCACAGAGCAAGTATGGGCATCTCGGTGCAGTTTTTATTGATGATAAGACCGACAGCAAAATCTACCTGACTTTCGATGAAGGTTATGAAAACGGTTTCTCCTGCCGGATTCTTGATGTTCTGCGCGAGAAAAACGCCGCCGCCGTGTTTTTTATCACATATGATTACGCTAAAAACGAGCCGGAACTCGTTCGACGCATGATTGACGAGGGACACGCGCTCGGCAACCATTCATGGTCGCATCCGTCCTTTCCGAATCTCAACGATGAGCAAATCCGCGAAGAAATCATGAAGCTGCACGATTATATAAAAGAAAACTTCAATTATGAAATGCGTTTAATCCGCTTCCCTATGGGCGAGTTCTCGGAGCGGGTGCTAACGGTTACCCGGTCGCTCGGCTATCAGAGCGTGTTCTGGTCTTTCGCCTATGTTGACTGGAACGTGAGCAGTCAGCCGAATCCCGTTGAAGCACTTGAAAAAATTACAAAGGCCGCACACCCGGGCGCTGTTATTCTCCTACACGCGGTTTCAAGCACGAATGCGGAGATTTTAGGGGACGTGATTGATTGCTTGAGGGGGCAAGGGCTGAAACCCGGTTTGTTGGGGTAGAAGTTATACTAAAAATACAAAGTGTAGGGAACGACGCCCTCGGCGTTCCGTTAGACTTCTTGCGTAACTCTGAGCGAGTTACGCAAGAAGTCTATTTATATTTCATATGGTTTTCGGCGCGTCGCGAAAAAACGGCAAACTTACACCGAGTACGTCGCTTTAACTAATTCATCCATAGTCGTTATGCCCGCCTTCACCATCTCCGCAACGTTGTGCCTGAGCAGCTTCGTCCCCTGCTCAAGAGCCATGCGTTCAATCTGCTCGGCTGTGCCGTTATTGGCAATAATTTCCTTGAGCTGTGCAGTTGAAACAATGATTTCATGAATCGCCGTTCTTCCGGCGAAACCTGTTTGCCCGCAATCGCGGCAGCCGCCGTATTTATTTTTATAAATTTTTATAGGGTCTTTAATGCCGACAAGGCGCAGCTCCGCCGGGTCGTCAAGCACAAATCCTTCTTTGCAGGCGGCGCAAAGCTTTCTGACAAGCCGCTGCGCTATAACCCCGACAAGAGAACTCGCCACCATGTACGGTGCGACACCCATGTCAACAAGGCGCAGAATTGTACTCGAAGCGTCGTTAGTATGCAGGGTCGAGAGAACCAAGTGCCCTGTAATCGCGGCACGGATTGCGATGTCTGCGGTTTCGTTGTCACGCATTTCCCCGACCATTACGATGTCCGGGTCCTGACGGAGAATTGAGCGAAGCGCGGCGGCGAAAGTCATTCCGGCTTTTACATTGATTTGCACCTGATTTACGCCGTCGATTTTCTTCTCCACCGGGTCCTCAACGGTAACGATGTTTACGCTGGGGCGCGAAAGCTCGCCGAGCGTCGCGTAGAGCGTAGTTGACTTACCCGAACCTGTAGGCCCAGTAACAAGCATAACCCCGTGTGGACAGCGTATAACGCTCTTGAACATCTCGTAGTTGTGCTCGGTCATGCCAAGCTCGGTTACGCGCATAGTCTTCGAGTCGCCCGAAGCAAGCAGACGAATAACCACCTTCTCGCCGAAAACCGTCGGGATGCTGGAAACACGCACGTCAAGGCTCATGCCGTCTATCATCATGCCGAAACGCCCGTCAAGCGGCACACGCCTTTCAGCGATATTCATGCCGCCGAGGATTTTAAGGCGGGTTACAAGCGAGTTATGTACAGCGGGCTTAACCGCCATTTGTTCAATCAGTTCGCCGTCAATACGGATTCTTACGCGGGTGCGGTCTTTGAACGGCTCAATATGTATGTCGGACGCTTTGCGCCTGAATGCAGTTTCAACAAGCGAGTTACACAACTTAACAATCGGCGCGTTATCTACCCGCGCTTCCGATTCTGCCGCTGCTACCGCTTCTTCCTCTGTTGCGTATTCTTTGTCAAGGTCGTCAATAACGGTCGCCGTGCTGGACTGTGAATAAATCCGCCCGATTGTATCCATAATAGATGACTTCGTCGCGAGCATCGGGTGGATTTCCATTCCCGTAGTGACTTTAAGTTCATCGAATATGAAGAAGTTAATCGGGTCGTTGGTCGCGACATAAAGCCTGCCTGCGCCCACGCGGTAAGCTACGCAGACGTGCTTTCTCGCGATGGATTCAGGTATTTTTTTGACTGCTTCGACATCGATTTTAGTAGTCGTAAGGTCTACGAACGGCACTTTCAGGCGCGTCGAAAGCGCGTGAACGAGCTGGGTTTCTGAAACGTAACCGAGTTTCAGCACCATGTCGCCAAGCTTCAAACCTTCAGGGTTTTCGCCTTTGTCTTTCTGCTTTTTGAGCGCGGTATCTAACTGCTGTTCTGTGATAAACCCGCTCTCTACTAAAAGTTGACCAATCGGAATGTTTTTCATAAACTACCCACCTGATGAATATAGTCCTTTAACTTTAAAAGTTTCCCGCTTTTAAAATTAAAGGGGTATAATTTACAAGTTGACCCGGCGCAGTAAATTGCACCTTGACAATTGATAATTATTGCTTTATTATAATATATATGAAAGAATTAATGGAGAGATAAGTTTGTGCCTCAAAAATGTACCCGGCACAAATCCTCCTCAAGAGGAAAGAATGGTCATAAGTATGGAAATTTTTCTTTATATTTTTACCTGTATAACAGTTTTTATGTTCGGCGGCTGCCTCGGCAGCTTTTTCAATGTGATTCTTCTGCGTGTGCCGGAAAAGAAAGACTTCGTGAAAACCCGCTCGCACTGCCCCGAATGTAAGCATACTCTGAAATGGTACGAGCTTGTCCCGGTATTCAGTTATATTATTCAGCACGGACGCTGCCGAAAGTGCATGACACGCATAAAAGCGCGGTATTTACTTATGGAGCTTTTCTGCGGAGGCGGCTGTCTCTGGGTCTTTATGGCTTTGGAGTTCTTCCGCCCGCATCAGACAATCATCGGCTTGCTGCTTTTTCCCGTTTTAGTCGCTCTCAGCGCGGAAGATATAGTGAAAACCGAAATCCCCTACTGGTGTTCAATTACGATTGCATCGCTCGGCATTATAGCCACCGTGCTTTCGCTGTTTTTGCCGTCTGACGTTCTGTGGTACGAACATCTCATCGGTATGCTGCTTATTTCTGTGCCGTTTGCAGTATTTTGCTATCTCGGCGCCATGGGCGGCGGAGATGTTCAGCTTGTCGCGGCGGCAGGGTTGCTGCTCGGCTGGGCGATTGTACCGTCGGTGTTGATTGGAATGGTTACGGGCGGTATTTTCGGGGTTATAGTAAAAATTACGAAAAAACGTGCCACGATTTGCTTCGGACCTTTTTTAGCTTTCGGGATTGCCGCCGGATATCTGTACGGCTACCGGATTATACAGATGTATTCAAGCCTGATGGGGTAAAAGGAAAATCAAGCGGGGGGCGTGGTGCTTTTTATGCACCGCGCCGTCCCCTGTTTTTTATTATTGTTCGTCTTCTTCGGGAGCTTCTTCTTCGTCGCCGGAGTCACCACCGGAATTGCCGAACTCGGGAAGAATCATGGGCTTTACTACGTAAATCAAAAGCTCAAACTCATAATCGGCAAGCCCCGTAGTTTCATCAAATGAATCATTGAAGAGTATAGAAGAATCATTATCCTGGAACAATACCGCCTCGTTAATCTCGATTCTGAGCTCATATGCGTACAAATAATCAAGGAAATCCAAGTAGTCGTCAAAAGGCAGCCTAAGCGTAAATTCCGCTGTGATGAGTCCGATTTCCGAACCGTCAATCAGAAGTAAAAAACGCATATACTCAAGGAGCAAAAGCCTGTCTTCATCTGAAAGGAAGTTACGGTCTTTCAGCATTTCTACGATAGTCAAATTGAGACACGTTGGTGATAAAGTGAACTCTATCAATTTTTCCTCAATCGCTTCCTCATCCGCGTCATTGCCGAGTGCAAACTGCGCCGCTAAGAGTGCGGGAATCCAGTCTCTCTCAAGCATTCTTTCAAGAATACCTTCAAGTTCCTGCAGGGCTTTTACTAAAACATCTCCCTCTTCCTCTTCCGGGTTAAAAGCTGTAGCGAAATCTCTCAGCGCGTATACGGGGCTTCTGAAGGGGTTGTTGACGCTGACTCTGAGTGAATGAGTTTCTATATCGGTTACTTCGATTCCGTACTCGGCTGTGAAACCTCTGCCGTAATTTGCATTGTCAAGCATTGACTGCACTAATTTAACAGCTTCGGTATGGGTGATTTCGCCGACAAAACCCTCGTGTACGAAAGAGGCTCTTTCGCGCTTTTCCAATATGAGTTCATCAAGAGTACCTTCACGGATAAGGAGCTGCCTCGCGGTTTCAATTTGTTTTTCCTTCTCTTCGATTTGTGATTCAACCCTGCTCGCGCTGTTATGAGCGGGAATAACTATAAAGTATATCCCCAAACCAAGAATCGCGCTCATTATAACGAGTATAATAATTGCTTTTTCAACTGTACTTATATTACGGCTCAAAGATGTTCCCCCCTTTCAATCTCATAGCTATATCGAAGCTGAAGTCTATATCGCCGGACTCTTCATCTTCGTGTCTTTCATATCCGTAGAACATTATGTTCTGGAAGTATCCGGCTGCAATAAGGTCTTCTACGAAGTCGGCGGGGTGGGTCTGGTCTAAGCAGTGGAGCGTCATGCTGAGCGAATATCCCGTTACCTCAAACTCGCCGCTGATATACATTCCGTCATAATTCCTCATCACCCTCGTAACCCGGCTTATTATATCCCTCGTTATTTTCGGCTGGAACTCAAACAATACTTTCGCTGTGTCAACCGCATCGGTGTAAGCGTCAAGCATATGAACCGCTTCTTCTTTCTCGTTGACGCGCTCTACCGTCTCATCATAATTAAGCTGTTGAAATTCCTGTTCGAGATTCGCAAGCGTCCTTTTTCTTTGCCCCTCAACGAAACTGAATACGCCGAAAGTTGCCAGCACAGCTGTAGCACAGGCTGCCGCGATGAGCAGAACAATAAGGCTGAACTTCATGTTCTTGGACTTTATTCTTTTTTCCTTAGTGTTAAGAAGGTTGATATTCTCGGTTTTGGGGTCAATCTTAATCAGCGAACCGATTACGTTAGCAAATTCAATGAATTTATAATTTCTCTTCGACCTTAACAGGTCGTTCGGATACTCAAACTCACGGGCTTTTAGGTTAAGCTGCTGAATCGTTGCGTGAAGAGCCTTTTCGTCTTTGATTGCACCGAAATACTGAACTTCCGTAATTTCACCGGAAAGCTCGTTTTGGTCTAACAGGTGCATGGTTCTGAAAAGGTTATCGAAAACTGCAAGGTTTATGTAGTCGGGGCTGTTTTCATAGTCGGAGGCATCTATTTTGGTGTGCCGCGAGAAAACAACCGCGCCTTTATTATAAAGGTTAATGTTTATAAAGTTCTTATCCACCTGCAGCAGCAGCAGCGGCGAAAACGCCTTATAAACATTGGAACGGCGAACTAAGCGGGTAATACAGTTAGTGCTGACCACCACAAGCTTTGTTTTAAGCCCTACCTGCATCGACAACTCAAGATAAATATCTATCATCTTCTGCGGGCAGGCGGCGGCAATTACTTTAAGCTTAGGTCCCTCTTCCGTGATGATTTCTTCGGAAATACTGTATGTAATATTATATTCGTCACCCAGCGACATTTCGTTTTGAATAATAGTTTCAACAACGAAAGCTTCGCTTCCCGCTTTTGGTTTCGGGATTTCAATTTCCTTATAAAGAATCATACCGGAGTTAATGCAGATAATTGCTTCTCTGTCCGATATTTTTTCCGAAACTAAGATATCGGTGATTTCGCCTGCAACTACGTGCATATCAATGATTCGCCCGTTTTCAATCGTGTTCGGCGGTAAGTCTCGAATCACGTTTTTCTTAACGGAAATTTTTGCTGCAACAGATGCCTCAAGCAGCTTTATTTGGGTATCGGTAATATCGATTGATATCATTTAATCTCCCACCTGCCTTTATCAATTAATAATGAATAATTAACAATGAATAATTAATGAATGAACAATTTTGGTGCTGTTTCGCGGCGGATTTATGAAATGCCGTCGAAAGAACCGTACATGAGCGGGAATATGGTTGCCAGTACCAATGCTACGATTGCGCCCATGAATATAATCATTATCGGCTCTATCATCGTCGTAAGCTTCGAGAGCGCCGTGTCGGCTTCCTCGTCGTAGAAATCCGCAGATTTTGAAAGGATTTCGTCTAATCTCCCCGATTCCTCGCCTATGAATATCGTCGAGATAAACATACCGTCAAATACATCGATTTTCGCAATCGCCGCAGAAAGCGGCTCTCCGCGTTTTATATCGTTTAAAACCTCATCGAAAAGGAAGAGCAGATACTTGTTGTTGAGCGTTCCTACCGATTTTTCTATACACTCAACCATTTGCATACCGGAAGCAAAGAGGTTTGCCATGGTTCTGCCGAAACGCGCCGTGTAGATTACCTTTACGAGCTTACCGATTTTTGGCATGGTGATGATAAGTTTATCCCACCCGAGCCTTACCGCCGGCACCCGCATAAGCCCTCTGATTGTAAGCACCACAGCGAGAACAACCACGCCTAATATGTACCAGTAACCTATGATAAAGTCGCTCACTGCCATCATTTGGCTCGCAAGACCCGGGAGCTCGTCTCCCTCGGGGTACATAGTTATAAACATAGGCAATATGAATGTAAACAGCCCGATTACTATAACCACCATCAAAACACCGAGAACAATCGGATATGTAAGCGATTTTTTAACTACGTTCTTCAGTCTGTTTTCCTTAGCATAGTGGTCGGCGACCCTGTCAACAATCATGTCAAGGTTACCCGAACTTTCTCCCGCTGCCATCATTCCTACGAACAGCTCGGGAAAGACGCCTTCTTTCATCTCCAAGGTTTCGGTGAAAGAACGCCCTCTTTGAAGCTCTTCATAAAGGTCGCGCAGTACTTCCTGTGCTTTTTTGTTTTCTTCCTGTGTCATAAGGATGTGCAGTGCGCGCACCAAGTTAATGCCCGAATAGAGCATCGCGCTGAGCTGACGGCAGAAAATCGAGAGCTTCGCGGTTTTAAATTTGAACCTCAAAGTCTGCTCTTTTTCCTGCACTACCTCGCTCCGGGTTATAAAAAGGTCGCGCCCGCGCAGTATTTCCGCTAACTGCTGCGAAGACTCCGCGACTTCCGTACCTTTTATAACCTTACCGGCAAGGTTGGTCGCTTGATATTGAAATACAGCCATATTACCTCCATTACCTCCATTTAAAGTATAGATTTTACAGAGTTACTATCAATTATATCACAAAATTAATTATTTTTCAAGTTCATTTTGGTAGAATTTTCACAAACCATTTTATGTAATATAAACAAAATTAGACCTCTTGCGAAATTAAACGCGAGTGTGTTTGCGCGGAATTTTTTTGCTGCGCAAGGCAATTTTGACGCAGATATAGTCCTTTAACTTAAAAAGCGTTTCGCTTTTTAAGTTAAAGGGGCTTGCGCTGTTGCGACAGCGCCCGCTGCGCTCACGCAGCGGAAACCCGTTTAAATTGAAACTGTGGA